>JBKCGB010000072.1:0-16274 GCA_046303375.1 Roseiflexaceae bacterium | reverse complement strand
CCCGGATTGCAATACACGGCAGGGTTAAACGTCCAGCCCAACAACGATGCGACCACGGGTGCTATCGCTGGGACAACGGGTGTGGATGCGGACAGCATCACGGTACGTGGTAACACGTTCACGAATGCAGGCAACAGCAGTGCCATCCAGGCAGTGGCAGTGGTGCAGCGCAGCGTCGGCAAGACGTTGAACCTGTACAACAGCAGTGCCAACACCATCAACGGCATGGCGATTGCAGAGAGCTTGGGCACTACCGAACAGTTCACGCTGGCAGATGCAGTTGCGGATGTGACTGACGCCGCCAACCTCGGTGCGGTGAGCCGCCCGGCTGGCAACGTCTATGTCACGCCAAACAGTGTGTGGGCGGCATCGAGCACGACCACAGCGAGCATCCAGTTGGCAATGAATCGCGCCGTAACCAACGACATGGTATGGGTACAGAGTGGCACATATATGACAGACACGGTGTCCGTGAATGTGAATAATGTGACGCTCAACGTGGCCAGCGGTGTGACCGGCTTCGCCAACGTGGCGCTCAATGCACCGGCTGTAATCTTTACGCTCGATGGTGGCAACGCCGTCAACGTGACGAGTAGCGCTGTGAGCAGCACAATCACTGGCAATGGAGCCAACAATATCATCACGAGTGGTGATGGTGACGACACCTTGGCAGGTGGTGCCGGCAACGACACGATCGCAGCCGGTGCAGGTACCAACACCATCAACGGTGGTGCTGGCTTAGATACCGCAATCTTTGCCGGTAATGCAACCAACTACACCATCACATACGGTGCTACATCTATCTCAGTGGTCAGCATCCCAGGGTTCGCACCAGCCAGCAGTAACACGCTGTCGAATGTAGAAAACCTGAAGTTTGTGGACCAGACAGATAAGATTGTGGTCGGCCCGAACAGCGAATATACGACCATCCAGTCGGCCATCAATGCGGCCGATGCTGGCGACACCATCCAAGTGATGCCAGGGACGTATGTCGAGAACTTGACGATCAGCAAGCAATTGACGATTGTCGGTTCAGGCAATGGCACCAATTCAACCGTCGATACGATTGTCACATCGGCTACTGCCAACACCCCAGTGGTCACACTGAGTGCTGGTGGAGTGAGCACCACGAGTCGCATGACCATCAAGAACATGCGTATCACGGGGGCCACCGGTCTGATCAACGAAGGTGCCGGTATCTTGGTACAGAGTGCTTCAAGCATCGCCAATATCACGCTGGCGAATGTGGCAGCAGTCAACAACGGTGGTGCCGGTATCGCCTTTAACAGCACGGCAGCCGTAGCAGATGTGGTAATCAGCGGATCAACATTGTCAGATAACGGCAATGCCGGTATCCGCATCGCATCAGCGGTGCCAAGCTTCACTGGCTTGACGGTCTCGAACAGCACCATTGCCAACAATATGTCCATCGGCTTCTCGTACAATCCGAACGGTACGGTTACGAATGTTGGTACGGACTTCACATTCACGGATGTGACGTTTACCAACAACAACAAAGCGAACCAGTCCAATCAACACGACGTATCGTTCTTCGCCTTCCGTGGGAATGCCACCTTGACCAACGTGGCAGTGGCAGCCAACAACACCGGCGCTCATGCAATCGCCTTCACTTCGAATAGTTCGACGTATGCGCCGCTCGGCAATGTGGCACTCACGAACGTGACGGTGACGGGTAAGGTGGGCAAGGGTGCTATCACTTTCCAGAATTACAGCAACGTATCGGGTGTGAGCATGAGTGGTGTCGATGTACGCAACGTCATCGCCCCATGGGGTGACATCATCCTCGCTGCGACTGCCGGTAATACACTGAATGTGGGTAACACGCAGCTGAAGTCAGTGGTGTTGTGGAATGCGGGTGGCGCTGATGCAACAAACGCTCAGTTCTATACCGCTACAGGCACTGCACTCAATCGCGCAGTCATGGCGGACGCCTTTACCATCTCCAGCCAGGTGGGTGACGGTGTGGATACAGCTGGTCTCGGTCTGGTGCGCTTCGTACCAAACACCGTCTATGTCAACACTGCTGGCTCCATCCAGCGTGGTGTGGATATGGCAAGTGCTGGTGACACCATCAACGTCAATGCGGGTACGTACACAGGTACGGTCACGTTGGCCAAGTCGGTCAAGATCGTGGGCGCAGGTATGAACGACACGATTGTCAACGGCAACGGTGGGAACGGCTTCAACATCACCACCGACGGTGTGGATGCCAGCAATCGCATGAGCATCAGCAACCTCAAGGTGATGGGGGCTGCCCGCGGTGTGAACGTCTCCAACAACGCTGACTTTATCACTATCGATCAAGTCAACTTCACGGGCAACACATCAACGGGTGTGAGCATTGATACGTCCAACACCTCCGACGACGTGATTGTGCGCAACAGCACATTCAGCGGCAATGGTCTGGGTATCAAGATTCATAGCACGGGTGTGGCAAGCAACATGCTGGTCGAAGGCAACACCTTCACCAACAACAGTGGTGGTGGATTGTACAGCGGTGATGCCAGTGCCTCGTTTGCACCTATCAGCCTGAGCAACTTCACGTTGCGCAACAACACCTTTACCGGTAATGGCTCGAGCAACAACCAAGCCGGTGTCTATCTGGAGCGCTTGACGAGTGGTACCATCGAGGGCAACACGTTTGCCAACAACGGTATCGCCAGCAACCCACGTGCAATTATCATCAACCTGAAGCACAAGAGCTACAGCGGGATTACGATTGCACGCAACCAGATTACAGAAAACCGCAGCACCGATGCGGCAACCGGTTACGGTATCTCGGTGGCAGCACGTGACGATGCCAGCTACGCTAGTGCACCTGCATCTTTGGAATCGGTCAGTATTACCGCCAACGAGGTGTCAGGCTTCTACTACGGCTTGGCAATCGCCAACAACGTGAACCTGAACACGGTGACTGCCAGCAACAACAAGGTGAGCAATGGTGTGATAAACATCTACGCCACCGGGTCTGCTACAGGGACGATGACGATGCGCAACAACAGCATCACCACTGCCAGCGCATACTTCATCATGAACGAGTCAATGGGGACCATCGATGCCACCAATAACTGGTTCGGTACACCCTTTGTCGAGTTCATCGAGTCCGCCTTGCTCGGTCAGACCGACTACGACCCGGCACTGGTAGACGGCACTGATGTCAGTAGTGACATCGGCTTCCAGAACTAGCGCTATCCGTTCACCCTCCCCCATCACGCGACAACGTGGTGGGGGAGGTTCTTTTTTTCTGCATGATAAAATCACCATATAATGTAAGGAAACGAGTTGAGGAGCCACCCTTTATGACCACCTATGATGTGCTCGTGCTGGGAGAAATCAACGCAGACCTGATTTTGCGTGGTGATGTTGAGCCTGCGTGGCAGCAACACGAAAAAATCGTCGATGACATGGCACTCGTGCTTGGTGGGTCTTCGGCCATTTTTGCCTGCGGGATTGCGCGCCTTGGTCTGCGTGTCGCCTATGTGGGGGTGTGTGGTCCTGATACTATTGGGCAGTTTTGTGTGCAGGCACTCAACGCTGCTGGTGTTGATACATCCCATGTTATTGAGGATCCACAGGTGCGCAGTGGGTTGACGGTGGTCCTGCAAAAACCCGACGATCGTGCCATGTTGACCTACGAAGGTGGCATTCCGCTGTTGCGTGCCGAGCAGATTCCGGCGAGTCTACTGGCTGCATCTCGTCACATTCATATCGGCAGTTACTACCTGCAACACGCGTTGCGCCCTGGGCTGCCGCACCTGTTTGCCCGCATGCGTGCCCAAGGTGGCACCACCTCACTCGACACCAACTGGGATCCGAGTGAGGCATGGGCCGGTCTCGACACCTTGTTTCCATATACGGATTTGTTTCTACCCAACGATGCTGAAGCGTGTGCCATCAGTCGACAGCCAGACGTAGCCGGTGCGTTGCAATCGCTTGCTCAGCAGGTGACTACGGTCGCCATTAAATGTGGTGCTGCTGGTGCCGAAGTGCAACGAGGCAGCGAATGTGTGCATGCCGACCCTGTGGCGACCACGTTCGTGGATGCGGTGGGTGCTGGCGATTCGTTTAATGCGGGCATGGTCTATGCTATGGTGCAGGGCTGGCCGCTCGCCAAGGCTGCCCGCCTCGGTACGGTGTGTGGCTCGTTGTCGACGCGTGCTGCTGGAGGGACGGCTGCACAGCCCACTCTGACCGAGGCATTGCCGTACCTCGATTGAAAGGATGTGTCCCATGCGTGATGTCATCGATGCCATTGATACGTGGCAGCAGCGTGGTGAACGAGTTGCGATTGCGACCGTTGTGCGTACCCTCGGCTCGTCGCCGCGTGGGATTGGCGCCAAAATGGTCGTCAGCGATCAAGGCAATATGGCCGGCTCTGTCAGTGGTGGGTGTATTGAAGGTGCAGTCTTTGAGGCCTGCCAAAACGCCATCCGTACCGGTCACGCCGCTCTGCTCCACTTCGGTGTTGCCGACGAAGCCGCCTGGGAAGTCGGCCTCGCCTGTGGCGGTACTATCGACGTCTTTGTTGAACCGCTCACATAGGGTGCCACCATGCAACAAACTCTCTACCAGATGCTCCGTACTGCGATCCGTGCCGAACACCCCGTGGCACTCGCTACCGTCGTGCGGGGCGACGATATGGGTGCGCAGACGCTGATACGCCCTGATATGGCACCGCTGAGTATGCTCACCGATACCGTGTTGGTCGAAACAATCCAGCGCGATGCGGTGCGTATGCTCAACGACGAAGCCCAGGGGACGGTGACCTACGGCGCGCGTGAGGTATTTATCGAGACGTACCCCCCCCCCGCTACGATCATCATGATTGGTGCGGTGCATATTTCAATCGCCTTGACGGCGTTTGCAGCCCAGCTCGGCTTCCGCACCGTCGTGGTTGATGCGCGGGCGGCCTTTGCCACCGGCGAACGCTTTGGGCATGCAAACGAACTCATCCACGCCTGGCCTGATGAGGCACTGGTTGGCCGCCTGCACCCCAATACGGCCGTGGTTGTGCTGACGCACGACCCCAAACTTGATGATCCAGCATTGATGGTCGCATTGCCCAGTGCTGCGCGCTATGTGGGTGCTTTGGGGAGCAAAAAAACGCATGCGGAGCGGGTGGTGCGCCTGCGTGAAGCTGGTCTGACTGCTGCCGACATTGACCGATTGCATGCACCGATTGGTCTCAGTATTGGTGGGCGCACTCCTGGCGAAATCGCCCTGAGTATCATGGCGCAGATCGTGGCGGTGCGCAACGGCAAGCATACTGAGACTCGCCCATGAATATCGCCTGTATGCTGCTTGCCGCCGGCTTATCACGCCGGCTTGGCCAACCCAAACAGCTCTTGCCGTGGCACGGCACAACGCTGGTGCGCTATAGTGCGCAAGTGGCAGTAGCTGCGCAGCTCAATCCGATTGTCATGGTGACCGGACATCAGGCTGATGCGGTGCAGGCTCAAGTGCACGATTTGGCTGTGACCTGTCTCTACAACGATGCATATGCCGACGGGCAAGGCAGCTCGGTGGCGTGCGGGGCACGCTGGTTGCAACACCAACCACCGTGTGATGCTGTGGTCGTCATGCTCTGTGACCAGCCTTTTTTGACGGCAGAACATGTGACACAGTGTGTGGCTGCATGGGCGGTACACCGCCCCGATGTGCTGATTCCACGTGTGGAAGGCGTCCGTACGAATCCAGTCATTTGGGCGGCACATGCGGTGCCACTGCTTGCGCAACTCACTGGCGATCAAGGTGGGCGCGTGCTGTTTACTCAGGGTGTGGTGACACCTGCATTTGTTGATATTGCTGATGCGGATCTGCTGATCGACATTGATACACATGCTGACTATCTTGCGGTGCAACACAGAATCGAAGGATCGTGATATGCAGCGTCGCACCGTAGCAACGGCACACAGTGTCGGATTAGTGGCACGACATAATATAAGTAATGCCCGAGGTCAGCGCATACTCGCAAAGGGGCGGGTTATTACCCCAGCTGATGTAGAAATATTGCTGGCGCAGCAGATTTACTCCATCGATGTGGTGCAATATGATGTCGATGATATCGATGAACATACGGCAGCGGCGCTGGTTGCAACGCGCTGTAGCGCCACCGGGGTGGTGATTCGTCCGCCACATCATGGCCGTGTTGATGTACATGCTGCCTCGGATGGTGTCATCATCGTCGATGATGCACAATTGGCGGCGTGGCATATGATTGCAGGGGTGACTATTGCTACGATGCGCAGCGGGAGTGGTGTGCGCCGTGGTCAACGCATTGCCACCATCAAAATATTACCGTTTGCGCTGCCGCAACACGCGCTGCGTGAGACGCCCGCCCCTGCGTTGCGCCAGGTGGCGTATCATGAGACACGCGTTGCCGTCATCATCATCGGCGATACGGCGGTCTGGGAACGGTTGCACCGCACGCATCTCACCGCGTTGTGGGCTCGCTTACGTGCCTTTCCTACCGTGGCGCTCGCTGTGCATCATGTCCAGGCTGATGTGGTTGAAGTAACAACCCGTATGCGCCAACTTGCACACGTGGATCTCGTGATTACGTTGTCAGAAACATCCATCATGGATGATTCGGATGTGGTACCACAAAGTGTGCAAGATGCAGGGGGGGTGTTGACGTGTTATGGTGCCCCAGTCGAGCCTGGTAATTTGTTGCTCCTTGGGCAGATTGGGCGTACCATGGTGATTGGTGCCCCTGGATGTATTCGTAGCATGGCGCGCAATGTAATCGACCTGATACTGCCGCGGTTGTTTGCGCGTATTTCGCTCAGTGCTGCGGACGTGTACGCACTTGCAAATGGAGGGCTACTCGGTACGGAGGATGCATCATGACTGTTTCACTCGCACTTAAATCACACATCTTAGTGGTTGACGACGAACCAGAAATGTGCAACATTTGTGCGCGTGCCTTGCAGGCACGCGGCTACCAGGTCACGACTATTCAAGATGCCACCCAAGCACCAGCACTCATCTCACAAGGCGCATATGATTTGTTGCTCACCGATCTCAAAATGCCTGGGATTAGTGGTCTCGAACTTGCGTTGATGGCTCGTCAGCGTGACCCGACAGCGGCGGTCGTTATGATGACGGCATTTGCATCGTATGACCATCTCCATCAGGCCATGCAGAACGGTATTTCCGAATTTTTACCTAAGCCGTTTGATTTGTCGCAACTCATCTTGGCGGTGACCGATGCACTGCAGCGCCGTGATGTTATCCGTGATAATGTGCGTTTGCGTGCGCTCGAAGCTCTCCGCATTGATAGCGAAATCTTGACCTCCACACTCGATTACACGTTGCTTGTGCAATATATTTTGAATTTGGCAGTGCGTTGGAGCGAGTGGCAGGTTGCCGCGTTGCTGGTTGGTGATGAAAAAACGCCACTGACATCTGTGACTGTGGTCGACCAGCAATGGCATGTGGCGGTGGCAGGCATGGAGCTTGCCCACCGCGTTTTGAAATCACGCCAAGCAACCACTATGCAAGGCGACACATTCACTCATAGCAGATATGCTATTCGTACCACGATGGCATTACCGCTTGCATGGGGAACATTTCAAGGGGTGCTGATGATTGGCACTATTGCGACTCACCCCAATGTGCCCACAGTCAACGAACTCATGACACTCCTCGTCAATCAGAGTGTGGCCGCACTGCGTAACGCCGAAACGTACGGCGCCATGTCAAACTTGTATCATCGCCAGCGTCAGATCGAGATGATGAAAGATGAATTTATTGCGATTGCATCACACGAGCTACGAACCCCACTGACGATGGTGGTAGGGTATGCGGACATGCTCAACCGCACATTGCAAGGGGTCAATCAAAATTATGCGGCAGAGATTCATGCCAATGCTGTGCGCATGAGTGATGTCGTCGAACGTATGGCACAGCTCCAAAAGACGAACCTTGATACAGAGCTCATCGTCAGTGAGTTTCAGATTGCACCACTTGTGGCGCAAGTCGTGCAGCAGATTGCCGATCGCTTCCCGTTGTTACGCGTGCATACGCACATCGATGAAGCGCCGCAATCGATGCGTGGTGACATGCAGTGGATGCGTGTAATTCTGGCGCAACTCATCGGCAATGCTGCTACCCACGCACAGCGCGATGCGATAAGTGTGCATGTGCGTTACGAATATCCCACATTTGCGCCGACACCACAACCCACTGACCCACGGCAGTGGATGACAATTACGGTGAGCGATTTGGGCGTTGGCATCGACATGCGTGAGCAGTTGCACGTCTTTGGTTCTTTTGTACAGCTGGATCACTCGCTCACACGTGCGCATGGCGGGGCTGGGCTCGGCTTAACGCTCGTCTACGACATGGTGCAACGTCTGGGTGGGTTTGTCATGATGTCGAGTAAAGTTGGTGTGGGATCAACATTTGTGGTCATGATTCCAAGTATTCCTATACCTGCATAATGTGTATAGCGCATATCGTGCAATGGGTGTGGATTGGTAGTATGGAGATTGCAATGATACATTCATATTTTTTGGGAAATTATTCCCCGACACCACAAAAATTATGGTACTATCAAATATGGAGGTATATGGTGTCTGGTGTGTGTGTGTTGACACTCTCACATCCGTGGCATTATACTACTTTGTGAAAGCGTTCATTAAGTCGGAGGGCATGTTACATGCGGATGCGTAATGCCGTACTAGTGGCCCTCGCGATTGGCGCTGTGATGTACTTTGGACTCGGGCTCGTATTCCCTCGCGAAGACTTGCACATTTCGGTGAAAGCGGAAGCACTGATGTGTATTGGTGGTGCGATGGATGCAGCGCATCCGGGCGAATGTGTATCAGGCTTCCCAATCACGAATTCACTGGTGACAACAATCATTGTTGATTTGTTGTTGGTGCTCACGGTTGTTTTCGGAGTACGCAGGGCACAAATGGTGCCACGTGGCTTCCAAAACTTCATTGAGTTGGTGGTGGGGACGTTCTACGATTTTGCTGTAGGCGTCGACAAGAAGAATGTCGCCAAATTCTTTCCATTTGCAGCGACTGCGTTTCTGTTGATTATCCTGTCGAACCTGCTTGGTCTGATTCCAGGCGCAGGGAGTATCGGGATGTGTCAGCCGTATGCGCATGCCGCCACTGCAGGTGCCGAAGGCGAAGGTAAGCATACTGAGAGTGTGTATGCAAATTGGCCGTTGGTGTGTGACGCTGGTGAGAAGTTGATTCCCTACTTGCGTGCGCCATCTGCCGATCTCAACATGACGTTGGCACTCGGGTTGATTTCGGTTGTACTCATCCAGTATTTTGGGCTCAAGGCATTGGGATGGGAGTATCTGGTGCGGTTCTTTAATTTCCGCGAAGGACCGATGTTCACCGTGATTGGGATAATCGAGTTAATTTCGGAGTTCATCCGTATTGTCTCGTTTGCCTTCCGTCTTTTCGGTAACATTTTTGCTGGTGAAGTTGTGCTTGTCGTGTTGGCGAGTCTCTTCCCGTACATGTTGCCATTGCCGTTTTACGCATTTGAAGTATTCGTGGCTGCCATGCAGGCCATCATTTTCTCCGTGTTGACACTGGTATTCATGTCAATGGCAACACAAGCACATGGTGGCGGGCACGAGGAAGCCGAGCACGGGGCAGCTGCCCACTAGGGTTGTTTCTTTCTGGTATGAATTCGTTTAATTACGTATTGTCAAGAGGAGAGTTGTCATGACCGACGAAGGACTTCGTTTTGTGGCTATGGCGTTGGCCATCGGTTTGGGCGCAATCGGGCCCGGTGCTGGTATCGGTGTCGTATTCAGTGGTGCGTTGCAGGCCATGGGGCGCAACCCCGAAGCCGAGGGCATGCTCCGCACGTACATGTTCTTGGGTTTCGCCTTGGCTGAAGTGCCGTTCATTTTGTCGTTGGTGTTCGGTCTGTTGATTGGCTTCAGTATTATCTAGTTTCGATGTGTCAATGTGATTGACGCATGTCAGTCGTTTGTATGCATCTACAAGGAGCGATGCTTTGGAAAAACTAGGCATAAATTGGGGCTTATTGATTGCGCAAATCTTCAACGTCATTTTCTTGGTGTGGATGTTGTCGCGCTTTCTTTTCAACCCCCTCATCAATCTCTTGGCAGAGCGCACCAAGCGTGTCGAAGAGAGCTTGCGCGAAGCCGACAAGGTGCGTGAGCAGATGGCTACACAGCGCAAAGAAAACGAGGCTGAGCAGGCCAAGGCCCGCCAAGAGGCTGCCGGCGTGATGGCTCAGGCGCAGGAGCGCGCCCGTGTACAAGAGCAAGAAATCATCAATCAGGCGCGTGCCGAAGCTGAGCGCATCAAGGCAGAGGCTCGTGCCAATGCTGAGCAAGAGCTGAGCCGCATGGCTGGTGAATTCAAGAATCAGGCTGCGACGTTGGTAACCGAGACGGCTGCCAAGGTGTTGGGTGCTGAGCTCAAGGGCAATCACAAGCAATTAATCGACGAGTCGTTGGGCCGATTGGGGCGCAACAACTAATTGTGCAGAGCCGGCAGGTGTGTCACGCATCTGCAAGCGAGGTAAAACGTGAGTACATCTGATGCACAGATGATTGCAAAAGCCCTCCAAGAGGCATCACAGCAGGCCATTCTCAAGGCCCTCAAAGCGGCCGCAACTGCGGTAAGTGCTGGGGCGGCGAGTGCGGATGCGGTCAATGCCAAATTGGGAGCCGATGCACCGCGTGAAGTCAAGAACCTGGTCGTGACTTTGGGCGCCGCGGGCACACTCAATGTGCTCGAATCGGTGAGCAAAGCCTTCGAACGGGCGACACAGCGTGGCACGCAAGCCGTTGATGCGGCCGTGGTGAGTGCAGTCGCACTCAGCGCCGCCGAACAGGCTGCGGTTGCTGCCGACTTGCGTGGGAAATATGGTGAGAGCCTGCAGGTCAGCTTTAGCGTCGACGAGTCACTGATTGGTGGCTTGATTGTACGCGTCGGCGATCAAGTGCTAGACAACAGCTTGCGTACGCGCCTGAGTGCCGTACAGCGCAGCATGTTGGCTGGGTAGGCAATTACCGCCTGAGTCAAGGAGACGCGCGCCGACGCGGGGCATATTACTCGTGTCGCGACAATTACGATTGAGGTGCCAGACATGGCCGTAGCAGCAAACGACATTTATCAGCGTCTGCTGAAAAGCATCCAAGAAGGTGCTGACGTCCGTCCCAAGATGATGAACGTCGGTACAGTGATTTCGGTGGGCGATGGTGTCGCCCGTATTAGTGGTCTCGAACAGGTTATGGCCTCGGAATTGCTCGAGTTCCCCGTCAAAGCCGGGCGCAGCGAAGCAGTCTATGGTGTAGCCTTGAATCTCGAGCGTGATACGGTCAGTGCCATCGTGTTGGGTGACTACCTTTCGATTGAGGAAGGTGACCAAGTCAATGCCACCGGTCGTATTATTTCCGTCCCCGTTGGTCAAGCGTTGGTCGGACGCGTGGTGAACGCGCTCGGTCAAGCGATCGACGGCAAAGGTGCCATCAACAGCGACGTGGTACGCCCCGTCGAACGCATTGCACCTGGTGTGATGGATCGTCAGTCGGTGAACACCCCCGTACAGACGGGTGTTATCGCCATTGACGCCATGATTCCCATCGGGCGTGGTCAGCGTGAGCTCATCATCGGTGACCGCCAGACGGGTAAAACCGCCGTGGCCATCGACACTATCATCAACCAAAAGGGCAAAGGGCTCTACTGTATCTACGTGGCCATTGGTCAGAAGCGTGCCCAGGTGGCCCAAATTGTGGGCTATCTTGAGCGGTTTGGTGCCATGGAGTACACCACGGTAGTAGCGGCTACCGCTTCGGAATCGGCCGCATTGCAGTACATTGCCCCTTATTCAGGGTGTGCAATCGGCGAAGAAGTCATGGAAAACGGCGTTACCATCAATGGTGAAGTGGTGCGTGATGCCCTGATTATCTACGACGACCTCTCCAAGCATGCGACCGCATACCGCCAGGTCTCGTTGTTGCTCCGCCGCCCACCAGGCCGCGAAGCCTACCCTGGTGACGTCTTTTATCTGCATTCACGCTTGCTCGAACGCGCAGCCCGCCTCAGCGAGGAAAAGGGCGGTGGTTCGTTGACGGCATTGCCTATCATTGAAACGCAGGCCAATGACGTGTCCGCCTACATTCCTACCAACGTGATTTCGATTACCGATGGGCAGATTTATCTCGAATCTGACTTGTTCAATGCGGGTATTCGCCCAGCCTTGAACATCGGTCTGTCGGTGTCACGCGTGGGGAGCTCGGCGCAGACGCGTGCCATGCGCTCAGTTGCCGACCGCCTCAAGCTCGACTTGGCGCAGTTCCGCGATTTGGCCGCATTTGCACAGTTTGCCTCGGATCTCGATGCGGCCACCCGCGCCCAGATCGATCGCGGTTCACGTTTGCAAGAAGTCCTCAAACAACCACAGTTCCAGCCGATGCCCCTCGAAGAGCAGGTGATGGTGATTTTTGCCGCCACCAATGGCTTTATTGATGGTGTACCGGTCAGCAAAGTCGGCACGTGGAAGGTTGATTTCTTGCAGTTCATGCGTACGGTGCACCCAGAGGTCGGCAAGGGGATTTACGAAAATCGCCTCGACCGCAAGTTCCCGGCGCCTGAGTTGCGTGCCAGCCTCGAGTCGGCCATCAAGGAATTCAATCAGACGAGTAGCTACGGCGAGTAGGTCGCGGATGGGGAGCAGCGGAGTGCCAATGCTTCCCATCGTTTAACGGAAGAGGGAAACGGTGCCAAGTACACGTGAAATCCGACGACGCATTCGCTCCGTGCGTAACCTGGCGCAAATCACCCGCGCCATGGAAATGGTCTCGGCGTCGAAGATGCGTCGTGCGCAACGCAACGTGCTTGCGACCCGGCCGTACGCCGATCGACTCCGCGATGTCATGAGTAGCCTCACTGCGCGTTCGAGTGGTTCGCGCAAGGGCACACTCCTCGAAGTGCGACCCGAAGTCAAATCCGTGGCGTTGATTCTCATCACACCAGACCGTGGTTTGGCTGGGAGCTTGGTAGCCAATATTTTGCGGCGCACGGCGCGGTTCATCCTCGATGAACGCGAAAAAGGGCGTACCGTCAAAGTGATGGCCATCGGCAAAAAGGGGCGCGATTTCTTGACACGCAGTGGTCAAGATTTGACGGCCGAAGTCACGAAACTCGGTGATTATCCAAAGCTCGTCGATGTGCTCGGCGTGGCAACAAATGTCATCGAAGGTTTCTTGAAGGGTGAATTCGACGAGGCCTACGTCGTCTATAGTCAGTTCGTAAACACGTTGGTGCAACGCCCGGCAGTGCGCCGCATTTTGCCGGTCGAAGCCGAATCCAGTGGCGAAGTGTCCAAGGGGAGCGAGTTCAACTTTGAGCCCGATCAAGACATCGTCTTGAAAGAGCTGTTGCCACGCTTCGCCGAAGTACAAATCTATCAGTCGGTGCTTGAGTCCATCGCCAGTGAGCATAGCGCTCGTATGGTGGCCATGCGCAATGCGACGGATAATGCCAAGGACTTGCGCCGCGAATTGACGTTGACGTACAACAAGACTCGTCAGGCCAATATTACCAAGGAAGTCTCTGAGATTGCCTCGGGTGCGGCTGCCCTAGCGGATAGTTGATGTCTGCGTGTGGCGTGCCCACACGATACGTGCTGGAGGAAGGTATATGGCTCAGGTGACAGGGGAGATTACCGAGATTATTGGTGTGGTAGTCAACGCCAAATTCCCGGAAAATCATACTCCCAGTATTTACAACGCTATCGAAATTCCCATGCCCGATGGTAGCAAGCTCGTCGCCGAAGTGCAACAGCACTTGGGTGGTGGCTATGTCAAAGCGGTGGCCATGGGTACCACTGATGGTCTCAAACGTGGTGTGCCTGCCGTTGATACCGGCAGCGCCATCGCTGTGCCCGTGGGTCCCAAAACCCTCGGTCGCGTCTTTAATGTGACTGGTGACCCGATTGATGGTGAAGCCGATGTGGACGCCAGCGTCGAACGCCGCCCCATCCATAATCGCCCACCGTTGCTCGAAGAACAATCCACCCAAGCCCAAGTCTTTGAAACAGGTATCAAAGTCATCGACTTGATTGCTCCCTTTACCCGCGGTGGTAAAACGGGTATCTTTGGTGGTGCCGGTGTAGGCAAGACCGTCGTCATCCAAGAGCTTATCGCCAACATCGCCAAAGAACAGTCGGGTTACTCCGTCTTTGCTGGTGTGGGCGAGCGCTCCCGCGAAGGTAACGACCTCATCCACGAAATGAAAGATGCCCGCATCGACGACAACACCACCGTCTTTGACAAGACCGTCATGGTCTTTGGTCAAATGAATGAGCCGCCGGGTGCCCGGTTGCGTGTGGCGCTGACGGCGTTGACGATGGCCGAATACTTCCGCGACGAAGGCCGCGATGTGCTCATCTTCATCGACAACATCTTCCGCTTCGTGCAGGCTGGTTCAGAAGTCTCCGCCTTGCTCGGACGTATGCCGTCGCAGGTAGGGTACCAGCCCACCTTGGGTACCGAAATGGGTGAGCTCCAAGAGCGCATCACGTCGACCAAGAAGGGCTCAATTACCTCGATGCAGGCCGTCTATGTGCCTGCTGACGACTACACCGACCCAGCGCCGGCCACGACCTTTGCCCACCTCGATGCCACCATCTCGCTCGAGCGCAGTATTGCTGCCAAGGGTATCTACCCCGCCGTGGACCCACTTGCGTCGACGAGCCGCATCCTTGACCCCAACATCGTTGGCGAAGAGCACTACCGTGTGGCACGCCAGGTGCAGATTGTATTGCAGCGCTACAAAGACCTGCAAGACATTATTGCCATCTTGGGCGTCGAAGAACTCTCCGACGAAGACAAACTGACCGTGTCACGCGCCCGCAAAATCGAGCGCTTCTTCTCACAGCCGTTCACCGTGGCGCAACAATTCACGGGTCGTGCCGGCAAGTATGTGCCGATTGCAGACACCGTGCGTAGCTTTGCCCGTTTGTTGGCTGGTGAAGTTGACCACGTGCCCGAGCAGTTCTTCTTCTTGCAGGGCTCACTCGACGAAGTCATCGCCGCCTACGAGGCCAGTAAGTAATCTCTCCGCCTGCCTTCCAGCCACTGGCTGGGGGTGGGCGGCTTGATGGAGGTGCCGAGATGCCACTTCATCTCGAAATCGTGACGGCTGAGCGCCATGTGCTTTCAGACGATGTTGATCAAATAAATGCGCCGACGTTGGATGGCCGTATCGGTATCCTGCCCAAGCACATGCCCTTGATTACCGTCCTTTCTGAAGGCGAATTGAGTATCATCAAAGGTGGCGTGCGCACTGAGTTCGCCGTCTTTGGTGGCTTCATGGAAGTGCTCCCCGACCGTGTGACCATTTTGGCCGATTCGTGCGATCGCTCCGATGAAATCGACCTCGAACGTGCCGAAGATGCACGTCGCAGTGCCGAGGAGCGCATTGCACAACGCAAATCCGACCAGGATTTGGCACTTGCTGAGGCAGATTTGCGTCGCTCATTGATGCAGATTCGTGTCGCGCAAGCACGCAAAGCAAAAAACAACGCCTAAAAACGACGCAGATGAGCCCGGTACTTCACGTACCGGGCTCGTTGTGTGTCGTGTGGTATGGTACAATACCCCTAAGAATAGCGTTTGTACAGATTGGATGCGGATACGCTATGGCCCGCAAAATCGGTATCGACTTGGGCACTGCTAATGTGCTCGTCTATGTGCGCAACCGCGGCATTGTACTCTCAGAGCCTTCGGTGGTCGCCATTTCTAACCGGGATAATCGTATCAAAGCGGTCGGCTCTGATGCCCTCGCCATGCTTGGGCGTGAGCCCGAAAGCATCGAGGTTGTGCGCCCGATGCGCAACGGCGTCATCGCCGATTACGATATCACTGAGGCCATGCTGAAGCACTATATCAGCAAAACCAACGGTCGGTTTAGCATGAGCAAGCCTGACGTGATGATCAGCATCCCTGCCGGGATTACCTCCGTCGAAATGCGTGCCGTGCGCGAAGCTGCCTTGGCTGCCGGTGCCCGCCGTGCCTACCTCATCCGCGAACCATTGGCTGCCGCCATTGGCGCCAATATTCCCATCGCCAAACCCTCTGGCAACATGATTATCGACATCGGCGGTGGCACCACCGAGGTTGCCGTTATTTCGCTCAACGACATCGTTGCCTGGAGTTCGGTGCGTGTGGGTGGCAATCGCTTCGATGATGCCATCATGCAATACATCAAACGCAAATACAACCTGATTATCGGTGAACG
>JBKCGB010000071.1:0-69591 GCA_046303375.1 Roseiflexaceae bacterium | reverse complement strand
GTCGGTACCATTATTGGTAGTCCATTCTACGCTTCTATCGCTGAGCGCATCGATATGCACTTTCTAGGGTATGACGAAACCCCCCATCAATCTCTATTTGTGATTGTCGGGTTAGCAGTCTGGTACGAATTACGCAAAGTGACCGTGGTTGCAACGACATGGATAATGGGTGTTGCACTCGAGTTTGTGCCTGTCGTCGGTGTCTTTGTTGCGCCGCTGTGGTTGGCACTCACCACCGCACTCATCGCACTGCTCGACTACACCGATGTATCACTTGGGCGGCGCTACATGACGTTTGGTCAGCGCATCCGCCTATTTGGGCGCTTTTTGCCTGAAGCCATTGGTTTTGCGGTGATTGTGGTGCCATGTACTGCAATTCCGGTGCTCAACACAATCACCGTACCGCTTTGTATCTGTGGTGGCGTCCTCTGGTATATTCAGCGCATGCACGGAAGTGTTGCCACGCAACACGAGCATCAGCGCTAGCCACGAGTTACATGGTGGCACCGAGCATCCACGGGTTGAATTCTTCTTCGCCGATGTCCTGAGCTTCACTGAGGCTGTGCTGTCCAGAGGCCACTGCAATCAGTAACTCAAAGATGCGTTCACCGACTTGTGCAATACTTTCCTTACCAGTGATGATCTCACCCGCATTCACATCCATGTCACCACGCATCCGCTCATACGTGGTTGTATTGGTCGATATCTTGATGCTTGGTACTGGTTTAAATCCAAAACAACTGCCACGCCCCGTCGTAAACGCGATGATGTTGCATCCCCCAGCCACTTGTCCGGTTGCTGATACTGGATCATAGCCAGGGGTGTCCATGTACACAAAGCCAGTTTCAGTGATGGGTTCAGCATACTCGTAGACTGCGTTGAGTGGCATACTACCACCTTTGGCGACGGCGCCAAGCGATTTTTCGTAGATCGTCGTGAGACCACCTGCCTTGTTGCCATGGCTCGGATTATTGTCGATTTCAAAGCCGAGTTGGCGTGTATAGTGCTCCCACCAGTGTATGCGCCCGATGAGTTTATCAGCGACCTGTTGATTGATGGCACGCTGGGTCAGCAAATGTTCAGCGCCGTATATCTCTGGTGTCTCACTGAGTACTGCAGTCCCACCGTGTTGGACGAGTAAATCGACCGCATAGCCGAGTGCCGGGTTTGCACTGATTCCACTAAACCCGTCACTGCCACCGCACTGTAATGCCAATGACAGGTTGCGTAATGGCACTGCTTGCCGTGTGTATTGATTGGCGTGCTGTAGCACTGGAATCAGTGCGTTGACACCTGCATCAATGGTTGCTGCCACCCCACCTTCATCTTGGATGGCGAGATAGGCGGGCAGATTCATTGCTCCAAATCGGTCACGATGGGCGTTGAACAATGCTTCGAATTGATTGGTTTCGCACCCGAGCCCGATAAACAAATACCCTGCCACATTTGGATTGTGTGCAAAGCCGGCAAGTGTGCGTTGGAGCATTCCCAGCTCTGGGCTGCCATCGCGGGTGGCACAGCCATGTTTGTGACTGAGCACGATAATGTCGGTCACATTCGGGTAGTTTGGCCACAGTTCACGTTTGGCACGCTCAACGATTTTGCGTACGGTGTGCGAAGCACAGTTGACCGTGGCGATTACGGCCACCGTGTTGCGTGTGCCAGCGTTGCCGTTTGCCCGCAGATACCCCTGAAAGGTGCGGCTGTGAGCAGTCGGCGTGAATTCACGTATGTTGCTTGAAACTGCATAGTCGAGCTGCATACTGCCCACGCTCAAGTTGTGGCTATGGACATGATCACCAGCTTGGATTTGTTGGGTGGCAAATCCGATAATTTGGCCGTAGCGCCGAATCGGTTGACCGCGTGCAATATCGTGGAGTGCAAGTTTGTGTCCAGCACCGATTGCACTTGTTGTCACTACATCAAAGAGGCGTCGACCACTACTCAGCGGTACGAGCGCAATTGCGACGTTGTCGTCTTCGTGTAGACGAATTGCTGGCTTCTCTTGGAAAGAAATGTGCATCTGATTATTCCTTTGTATTGCTATGGCGCATCAATAACTCGATGAGTGCATGAATCTGTTGCTTTAATTGTGCTTCACTCATAGTAGGTGACACTCGTACCACGTTAGGTGCGATGTCGATTAACGTGGTGTGTTGCGTTGTGCCGATGACACAAATCAAAGTATGTGTGGTATCGATAGGAACAGTACCTAATTGTGATTCATCTATGAAAATGATGTCATGTGCTTCGACTGGGCTTTCAACCTCAATAATTGGCATCATTGTGAGTTCGCGAAATATGGTAGAGAGTGTGACATAAAATTCACTCATGCGGGTTTGTTTGGCCACACGAATGCGTGGTGAATGAATAGTTGGGATTTCAATGATGAAGCGAGTGCCGAATGGTGCACGGGGCTGAAACATAATAGAGCCATGGTGTTGAATTATGATAGTATGGACGATTGCTAATCCAAGACCGAGTCCTTCGCCAATTTTGCGTGTCGTATAGAACGGGTCGAAAATACGATCTCGTACATCTTTGTTGATACCAGAGCCAGTGTCATCAACGGTAATAGTCACTACGAAATCGTTCTGTGTCAAACTGACTGTTAGAGAGCGCTGATTGGTGACCGATTGCATGGCGTGAATCGCATTATCGATGAGGTTGACAAAGACCTGCTCGATTTGCGCTTCTTGACCGAGCACGATGTAAGAAGCTTCAGCATCGTGATGAAAGGTAAACCGAATCTGTTGTTCGATGAAAATCTGTTGGTATTGACTTGCAATGTGTGGAATCAGCTGTTGTAAATTTACTGCATCCACTGGATTCGATTGTGGTTGTGCGAGTGAGCGTAGCTGCTTGAGTATGCGACCAGCACGCTGTGATGTTTGATCGATGACATGCAAATCGTGGGTGAGCTGATCGTCATGTGGATTCATCAGTTGTAGTTGGGTGATGCCGCGAATAACTGCTATTGGATTGTTCAGCTCGTGCGCCACACCAGCAATCATTTGCCCAAGTGCAGCTAATTTCTCTCGTTGCTTGATGCGATCTTCGAGTTGTCGCATTGGTGTGATATCTTTAATGGTGATTAGCACATCCATTTTGTTAACCGTATTACTTGAAAAGAGTGCAGTAAAGGGTGTGGTATCACCACGTCGTAACGTATACTCAAAGCTGTATGATGGTTGCTCTAGCATCAATGCAATATGTGGCATGAATTGCAGCAGCATCTCAGGCTCGCACAATACGGTAATTGGCTGATTTTGTAACGAGCTTATATCATACCCGAGATTTGTTGCTTGGCGGCGATTCAAGACATTCATGCGCTGAGTGTGACGATTGCAGAGTATCAGTACATCAGGCGAGTTTTCAATCACTGACGATAAATGAGAGCGTATCTCTTCGGTATCTTCGTAGAGCATAATGTAACGATCTGCTGCCTGTTGGAGCGACAAATGCAACCGCGCATTGGTAATTGCGCGTGACAGTTGATTTGCCACGGTGTGGAGTATTTGGATGTCACGTGGTGAAAACGGTGTACTCGTATTAAATGGTCGGGCAGTTAAAATAATGCCAATATGATGGCCATTGTCGCTTAGTGCTGCACCGATTAAATTGCCGAACTGATTGATTAAATCACTTGCAAGGATATTATTGACTGACGTGTTGTAGAGAGACATTTGTGAATCATAGTTGCTCAGCACCAGGTCAACTGCAATGCGGACAATGCTTGGGTCTTGTTGAATACGTGCAAGCAGTGCGGGCTCCACATGGCGATACTTGGCTACATATGGCGTATTATGCTCATCAATCAAAATGATACCGAGCATGTGACCGAATTGGATTTCGTCAAAAATATCCAGCGTCCGCTCGAGAAGGATATCGAGATCAAGCGAGCTGTTTACAATCGATGTGATATGTTGAAACATGGCCAAATCTTGTTCACGGAGCATCTGACGACGTTCCATTTCACGTTGCTGGCGAATATCACGCATCGAAAGAAAAATCTCGTGCGAATTATTCTCATGTGAAATAATTCGCGCTTCAATTTCGACAGGAATGATTGTTTCGTTGAGTTGATGCACTAATTCACTTTGCCAGGTAAGTTTGTAATTGTCACTGTGTATAAGGTGACTGCGTTTGGTGTGCCATTCATGTTGCAGGTGTGGTGCAAACAGTTGCATTAGCGTGTAGTGTTGCGGTTGTTCTACGCCAATGAGCCGCCGTGATGCATGATTCATATGCACAATCAGACTTTGCTCATCTACTACGACCATGGGATTTGCTGCTTCGTTCATGAGAAATCGGTACCGCCGCTCAGATGCATTCAGCGCAGCAGTCAATTGCAACTGCGCATAGTGCGCCACCACAAACTCTGCAAACTGCGTCGCATAGGTCACATCTTGTTTGCTCAAAATATCATTGTGTTGATGTGCAATGATAATCACATGCGATTGATGAGGATCAATCTGAATCGGTACGGTGATGAGTACAGTGCACTTCCATACACGTGAAAGCGCTACCATCCACGGGTCTTTGTTGGTGTTCACATCTGTGAATCGTTGTGGAATATGCAGTGCAAATCCTGCTGCAGGGAACTGTTCGCCTACGTTTGGTGTAGTTGGCGCAGCAATCACGGTGAGTGTTGCGGCTGTGTCTTGCACCTGTGCAATACACACTTCTGCATCATCAAAAATGCGTTGTAGTGCGAGACACGCATGTTGCAACAGTAAATCGCTGTTTTGGGTTTGCGAAATAATCCGTAGCTCATGGTTTAGCCGCTCAAGTCGGGTAATTTGGGTTTCGAGCTGCGCGCGTGTAAATAGTTGTGCAATCGTGATTTGCAGATTGTTGATATGGGCACCATCAATACACTCGATGCTGTCATCAAACGCACTAAACAGACCGAGCACACCGATAGAGCGATTCCCCGATTTAAGGCTTACCACAAACAGTCGGCGAATGCCTGCCTGTTGCATGCGATCCTCAAAATGAGTTGCCATATGGGGGGCGAGTTGTTGCAGTACAATCGGTGATGTAATGCTGTGGTGGACTGGAGTGTCGATGTGTAAAATTGACATAAGCGAATCAATATTTGCAATAGTGGAAGCAGGCACACTTTTGCCAAATATCCACAAATTCAGTGATTCATTTTCATGTTGATTGTGGAAATTCTTTAGACCAGTGATTGGTTGTGTTAGCGCGCAAAATACTCCAATTGATAACGGACTCATTGCATGGTGGAGTAGCATGAACAAGGTGTCCAAGTTGCGACATTCTGTGACGTCATAGAAAAATTGCCTGATTAGTGATGTGTATTTCTCTGCTTTCGATTGACTTGAAATAGGTTCAAAGACCAGTAAAATATCGTCGGTGTTGACAATATATTCGGCATGTAAACGGACATGCATTGTGACATGTACGTGTTGGAGATATATTTGTTCTCGCAATTCGAGTGTCGGGTTGTGTGCATTTAGCTGTAGGAGTTGGGCGTTCCACTCAGGATTGTGCGTCACCACGATGAGCTGTGCCACAGAGGTGCCCACAATTTGCGAAATGGGCAGCCGTACAAGGTCTACGATTAGCTGATTTGCAAAGGTAATCACCCCCGTAGCGTTGATTTGCAACGCATACCACGGCGCCTTAAACGTCATGCGCTCACGAATTCGTATATCATGCAATTCTGAGATACCGCTCATCGCATCCACCTTTGCTGGTTGTCTGCGATATTCTACCATTACTTGACAACCCATATTGAGTACTCTATACTAAACGCACAATTGAATAGGCGATACTCTTATCCAGAGAGGTGGAGGGACCGGCCCTATGAAGCCTCGGCAACCTGGGAAGTATGTGTGCACGACACGACGCAGTGTTCGACCATACCATCTGCAGGTGCCAATTCCGGCAGTAATTCTGGACGATGAGAGCATGGCTCGTGCTGACTATATTGCACTGTAGTTGGAAGTACCCACGATTGAAGCTCTTGTCTACAGACAAGAGTCTTTTTTATACGTTGAGGTATTTCAATGACACAAGCATCTGAATTTCACGGCTTCGAGACCAAAGCCCTGCATGCTGGCCAAACCCCTGACCCCACCACGGGATCACGTGCGGTGCCAATTTACCAGACCACGTCCTATCAGTTCAAAGACACCGACCATGCGGCACGCCTTTTTGGTTTGCAAGAATTCGGTAACATCTACACCCGGTTGATGAATCCAACCACCGACGTACTGGAGCAGCGCATTGCAGCGCTCGAAGGGGGCGTGGGAGCACTTGCACTGGCATCAGGGCAGGCCGCACAGACGTTGGGTGTACTCAACATTGCAAGTGTCGGTGACAATATCATTTCATCGAGTGACTTGTATGGTGGGACGTACAATTTGTTTCGGCACACATTGCCCAAATATGGTGTTACTACCAAATTTGTAGATGCACGAGACCACGAGGGATTTCGTAAGGCAATCGATAGTCGTACCAAACTCGTGTATCTCGAGTTGGTTGGGAATCCGCGCCTTGATATTGTTGATCTCGAAACCATCGCCGCCATTGCACATGAGCATGGGGTGCCCGTGATGGTTGATGCCACTACTGCTACCCCGTATTTGTGCCGACCGTTCGAATGGGGTGCAGATTTAATCGTTCACTCAGTCACCAAATACATGGGTGGGCACGGGACTTCGATTGGTGGCATTCTGGTTGATGGCGGCAAATTTAACTGGCGTAGTGCACGCTTTCCTGAAATGACTACACCTGATGCCTCGTACCATGGACTGGTCTATGCTGATCTCGGTGCCCCTGCATACATCCTCAAAGCACGTGTGCAGGGGTTGCGTGATATGGGTGCCTGCTTGAGTCCATTCAATGCATTTTTGTTGTTGCAAGGCATCGAAACACTTGGCTTGCGTATGGAGCGCCACAGTAGCAATGCACTTGCTGTTGCCAAGCACCTGCAGAACCACCCCAAAGTAGCCTGGGTGCGCTACCCCGGTCTAGCCGACCATCCGAGCTATCATCTGGCACAAAAGTACATGCCCAAAGGACAGAGTGGCATTTTGGGTTTTGGTGTCAAAGGTGGCCGTGCGGCTGGTACGCAATTCATCAATCGCTTGAAACTCTTTTCGCATGTGGCAAATATCGGCGATGCGCGCAGTTTGGCGATTCACCCTGCATCAACCACGCATAGCCAATTGACTGCAGATGAGCTCACACTGACCGGAGTGAGTGAGGATTTTGTGCGCTTGTCGATCGGTATTGAAACCTTGAGTGATATTTTGGCAGACATTGATCAGGCACTTGCCAGTATCTAGCAAAGGACTGTAGCAAAGGTGGCATGCGTATGAACCAACACGGTGTAGGAATAGTGCATACACAGTACTTTACGAGCAATGAACCATTGCGCCTGAGTTCGGGTGATATCTTGCCAGAAGTGACGCTTGCGTATGAAACATACGGTACGCTCAACGATGCACGAGATAACGCCATTCTGTTGTTGCACGCACTTTCTGGTGATGCGCATGCTGCCGGCTACCATAGCGTACATGATCGTAAACCAGGCTGGTGGGATACCATGGTTGGTCCGGGACGTGCATTCGACACGGACAAGTACTTTGTGATTTGTAGCAATGTGTTGGGTGGATGCAAGGGCAGCAGTGGGCCGTTGACGTTGAATCCATTGACGGGAAGGCGTTACGCAGCAGACTTCCCTGTGGTGACTATACGTGACATGGTGATGGCACAAGTGCGTCTCATCGACATGCTTGGAATTGCAGAACTCCATGCAGTGGCAGGTGGGTCGATGGGGGGATTTCAGGCAATCGAATGGATGGCTCAGCATCCCTCTCGACTCAATCGTGCGATTCTATTAGCAACGAGTGCCAGCCATCAAGCACAAGCAGTGGCGTGGAACGTAATTGGTCGTCAAGCGATTATGCGTGATCCGAAATGGTGCAATGGCTACTACGACGTGGCTGATCCACCGTGTGACGGATTAGCTGTTGCACGCATGATTGGTCATATCACCTACCTCAGTGATGCTTCGTTGCAGCACCGGTTCGGTCAACGATATGGTACTACCACCCAACCCGCATATTCGTTGGCGCCAGAGTTTGAAATTGATGCGTACCTGGCACATCAAGCGCACCGATTCAACGAACGCTTTGATGCCAATAGCTATCTCTATATCACCAAAGCCATGGATTATTGGGATATCACGCAAGGATTTCCATCCTTGCAGGCCGCGTTGAGTCGATGGCACAAACCTACCTGTATTCTTTCGTTTGACTCAGATTGGTTGTACCCTACGAGTGAATCGTTAAAAATAGCTGATGCTGTGCGTGCAAATGGGGGTAACGTGGAAATTGCTGAGTTGCACTCTACGGCTGGTCACGATGCATTTTTGTTGGAGTATCTTGCGCAAACACCCATCATTCAGCGATTTTTGCATGCCGAAGTGATTGCCAAATCAGCGGCGCTCCGTGTCTAAGACAATCCTATATATTGGTGTTATCTCCCTCATACATCTATTTTGAAATACGGTGCGTACAATCCATAGGTATCACTGTCACTGTTGGTTCATCTTTGTTTCATCTTTCCTGAAGGTTGCACCGTTGTGCCTTCACCATCACGACGCTTGCGTCGACTGACAG
The DNA here is from genome assembly GCA_046303375.1 of Roseiflexaceae bacterium. Lineage (GTDB taxonomy): Bacteria > Chloroflexota > Chloroflexia > Chloroflexales > Roseiflexaceae > UBA965. The sequence goes on along the minus strand of JBKCGB010000071.1, from coordinate 60,934 downwards.
ATGTGAAATGACTGCATCACACCCAACCGAACTATTGTTCGAATTTGTACTTGCGACACTCTCGCACGAAGAGATGGCACTTGTTGATGCCCACATTCGTGACTGTGAGCGGTGTCTGCGTCTCGTCATCGAGCTGCGTGAATCACTTTACAGCCCGAATGCGCCTCACGCCCGTACTCATGTAAAGAAACAACTTTTTAATATTGTTGCGTTTGACCGCGACTTTGGTTCAGTGGTCCGCACTGCGCGATTTGTTGATGCGATCCGCTGGGTACTCGCACTGGTGCTGTTTGTGGTAGGGTCAGCACTCGCAAGTACCTATTTGTGGCAGGGGTATGACACGCGCTCACAGTTGTCACTTGCGAGTGTGCAGACGCCACAAATCATTGACTCACGCAGTGGACGTATTGCGGAGTTCATGGCGCGTGAGGGTATCGTGACGGTACGATTCAATCGTGATAGCGTGTTAAATCATGGTGCGCTGTCTGGGTATATTCATCCTACATCGAGCGGAGTACTCTTTGTCGGGCGAGATATCCCACTTGCGCCACCTTTAACGGTGTATGTGGCATGGCTGAAAGGCAACGACCAAATCATTCGCATTGGTACATTAGAAACTGATGAAGATGGTAATGTATGGCTCTACAATGAGGATTTGTCATGGTGTGATGGTTGTACGGTAGAAGTGTCGCAAGAGTTTGCATCACACGCAGAGCTGCCCGTTGGCCCACGTGTATTTCACTTGGTGTATAGTAAATAGTGGATTGTTTGTAGGCTCGATTTTACGGTAAAATGGAAGTGTACCATGCGTACTGCGACACACTTTGTGGCATTTGTCTGTGGACTGGTAGTTGGAGTTTTGGCTGGCGCCGCATTGCTGGCATACACCTATCAAGAAGCAGGCTTGTATCCCCCCGATGACACAACAATTAAGTACATGGCGAGTGAACGTGGGTGGCTACGTGCCGATGTAGAGTAGGCATAGTATCTGTGCAATGTTGCTGATTACCAAAGGAGGAATCCATGGACAAACCTTGGCTACGCTCATATGAGCCAGTTGTGCCCGCAACACTCGAATTTCCTGAGAGTGATCTTTATCGGGTTTTTTCTGGAGTGGTCCGCGAGTTCCCAAATAACACTGCAGTGCGGCTGATTTTGAGCTATTTGCTGGGTGGGCGCTATACGGTGGGTACCGCAATTACGTACGCCGAGCTATCCAACAAAGTAGAGCGGTTTGCGAATGCGTTGTCACAGTTGGGTGTGCGTAAAGGTGACCGTATTGCGGTCATGTTGCCCAATTCAGTGCATTATGTGATTGTGTTTATGGCCGCGATGCGCATTGGTGCAATTGTGGTAAATAACAACCCCACCTATACTGCGCGAGAACTCAAGCACCAAGTAATTGATTCTGGTGCAGAGACTATCGTATTGCTCAACCTGTTCTATCCACGATTGCGCGAAATTCAGTCAGATACAAACATTAAACGTGTGATTGTGTGTCACATGTTTGATATGTTGAATACCGTTTCACGCACGTTAGTCAAGGCCAAACAAAAGCGTCAACCAGATTGGGTCGAAGTAAAGCCTGAGCACGATATATTCTTTTTTGAGTCACTGCTCAAAAAGTACTCGGCTATGGCACCTGGTGTGACAGTTGACCCCGACGACGTAGCCGTGCTGCAGTATACGGGTGGTACGACGGGCTTGCCCAAAGCAGCCATGCTTACCCATCGCAATCTGCTCGTCAATGCAACACAGATTAATGCGTGGTTTACGAGTGCAGAGCGTGGTGCCGAGAAGTTCATGTGTGCGATTCCGTTCTTCCATGTGTATGGGTTGGTTGTGGCCATGGTCTATGGCATTAGTATCGGTGCTGAGATCCAAGTTGTACCTAATCCACGCCCAATTGAAAACGTGATGAATATCATGCAGAAAGAGCGCTCTACCATCTATCCTGGAGTGCCTGCAATGTATATTGGCATTGTCAACCATCCCAACATTGCAAACTATGATTTGCGATCGATTAAAGCCTGTTTGAGCGGTTCTGCTCCCCTACCGGTGGAAGTACAAACAAAATTCATCGAGTTGACGGGTGGGCGCTTAATCGAAGGATTTGGTATGACTGAGCTCTCGCCGGTTTCGCATGCGAATCCGCTCTATGGAGTATCGAAAAAGGGATCTGTAGGCATTCCGTTATCGAACACTGATGCCAAAATTGTCGATCTCGAAACAGGTGCGGATATTCCAATCGGAAGTGATGCCACAGGTGAGTTGTGGGTGCGCGGCCCACAGGTTATGAAGGGCTACTGGGAGCGCCCTGAGGAGACGGCACAAACAATCACCGCAGATGGTTGGTTGCGCACAGGTGATATCGCTAAAACCGATGATGACGGCTATTTTTACATAGTAGATCGTCTGAAGGATATGATTATTAGTGGTGGTCTCAAGGTGTTACCACGCGATGTCGAAGAAGTGCTTTTCATGCATCCACAGGTACGTGAAGCAGCAGTCGTTGGTATTCGCAATGAGGCACGTGGTGACGACACGGTAACTGCATTCATCGTGACACATGATGGCTCACCCATCGACGTTGAATCGCTCAAGACATTCTGCAAACAGTATTTGGCTGAATTCAAAGTTCCACGTCATTTTGAATTCCGCACCGAACTCCCCAAAACCACGGTTGGTAAAGTGTTGCGTCGTGAATTAGTTGCCCAATTTACGAAGAAGTAACATGTCGATACACAACTCCCCGCCATCAAGTATGGTGGGGAGTTGTTTTTTATGTGTCACTTTTTGGTACAATCGGTACATACAGATGGAAATCATCGGTTGTTGATTGGCACCACACTCTATCATGCCGTTTTTATCACGGAGTTGACGTGACGACACAAAGTACCGCACAATTACGACTCCGGCGATCTCAGCGAATTCGCCTGCTTCATCCACTGGCTACAGCGTTTGATTGGCGGTTTGTGGTATACGGGCTGTTTGTGGTGTTGACCATATTGTTGGCGTTTCAAGCACCTTCATCAGTTGATATCGCTGTCGGTTCACTCGGTGACCGGCTCTTTTTGCGTAGTAGCGCTGGGCTTGGCGCGCAGGACGCTGATGCGTGGTATGGTGATGAAATCAGTGATGATGCGGCATCAGGGCGTAGCCGATGGACACGTCAACAGGCGTTTGTGACTATCCCTGCGTTTGACCAGGGGGCTGATGTCTCGCTCATGGTGCGCATGGCAGGCTGGCCGAGTGATGTGCGCGATACTGATCAAGATCAACCGACAGTAACCGTGCGGGTCAATGGTGATGATCTAGCCGTCTTTACCCCTACAACCACTTTTGAGGATTACTATGTCGTACTTCCGGCGATGCGCAATACCAGTGGAGAGATTGCCATTGCGCTCGTAATGTCCGACGTGTTTACTGCCACAACCACGCATGCCGATATCCGCCCCAAAGGCATACGCGTCGAGCGTATTGCCGTAGCAACGCCCAATGATTGGGTGGCACTCAATATGCCTCCGCTCTCATTTATGGCATGGGGTATCGTGTTTGCGGTGTTGCTCTATGTTGTTGCAGTAATGGTGTGGCGCCGTACCACCGTTGCATTGGTAATCAGTCTGGTGGTTACCACAGTGACACTCACAATGATTGCGTTTCAACGCATCTACGTCGTTGCGTTGTTGCCATTTGTGGTGGCTGTGCTCGCCGTTGTCGCTGTTTGGATGCTCCGTCGAGATGTAGTGCGTGCATGGTATGCCATCTACCACGTGTTTGCACGTGGCGCCGGCCTTGGCTGCGGACTATGGTTTGCAGTGTCCGTCATACTTGTCTATGTGCTGCAAAAGCTGCCAATTCCGCTGTTTCTGCCGCACCCATTCTGGCAAACGTTGCTGGTTGGTGTGGGGGTACTCATCGTTGGTGCGGTTGGCATCTTTTTGCCGCTTGCAGGGGTCTTGACTCGCCTCGTTGATTGGTGGCAAAAACAGAGTGCGCCAGTCTTTTATGTGCTATTCGTGTTGGTGGTCGGTACGGGGGCAACGATTACCTACACTGCACCGTTTATTGGGCATGCTGATTATGCGGATAACGCGGTGGTCGCACGTAACCTCGTAAATGGTCGTGGCTGGGTAGTCGATTATGTGACACAGTTTTATGCAATCTATCCATCAGTGACCCACCCGCAAGAAACATGGCCACTGTTGCAGCCCGTGTGGATTGCTGCCGTGTTTTTGTTGACTGGCGCGAATGATGCAGCTGCGCGTATCCCGAATTACTTCTTTTATGCGTTGCTACTGCAATTGATATGGCGAATTTCATTACGTATCTGGGATGGTCGTGTAGGTACATTGGCTGTAGCAGTATTGGCAGTGAATACGTTTCTCTATCGACAGCTCGAATATGCTACCACTGATTTAGCATTTGTAACATTTGCATTGGGTGCGATGGTTGCCGTATATGATATCCGTGCGAGCGCACCAACCACCACTCATACACGATGGTATGAATCACCGGTGGTGCGCGTCTTGCAAGCCGGTGTTTGGACGGGTTTAATGCTCCTGCAAAAACCCGGTAGTGGTGGTATGCTCGCATTCGGCATGGGGCTTTGGTTGCTCTACGACTATCGCGCAGCACTCAATCACCCACTCATCACGACACGCCTCGACCGTTTGCGCGTCAATGTGCGTGCCTTGTGGATGCGTATCTGGCCAGTATGTGTATGGACGGTGGTTGCGTTGTTGTGTGTTTCTCCCTACGTAGAATATAACATGCGTCTCTATGGTTCACCTGCACATACCACCGAGCAAGTCGATGCGTGGTTGCTCGAATACACGCAGTGGGATGCTATTTATCGTGTCTATGCAAGTGATGGAGAGATTGGCAGTGGTGACGTGCCAGATCGTAGCTGGTTGTTGCGCTGGGGATTTGATGGGGCGTCACGGAAGCTGATGAATCAGCTCCTCGCTGTGCGCAATTACATGCTTCCGTCATTTGATTATTTACCGCAGTCGCTTCAGCATTTTGGCGCTGCACGAGATGCCACCGGTTTGCTTCAGGCACCGTGGTTGTGGGCCGCATTGCTCGGCTTCTTTGTGTGGAATTCTACGGCTCAAGCGATGATCAAGCGCTTACTCGTGGCGATGACGGTGCCGTATCTCTTATTCATGGTGACGTATTGGCATGCCAACGAGCCACGATATTGGGTCGTCTTGTTGCCTTGGATGGCGCTCTACGCGGCAGCCACGCTGGTCGCAATCATCGATCGTGCCAAAGTTTGGTTTCGTGGCAAGTTGCTTGCACCGGTGATTGTCGGTGTGATTGCACTTCTTTCAGTGACAAACTATGAGACCATGCAGTTTATTCTGCAGCGACAACGCATTGATCAGCAACTTGTCTCCGCAGACCGCGACATGTACAACTATCTGCAACAAAAAACTCCATTGAGTACCGTGATGATGACTCGCGTGCCGTGGCAACTTAACTGGTATGCGCAACGACCTGCGGTGATGATTCCCGCAGATAGCGATGCAGTAACCCTGTTGCGGCTTGCCAAGCATTATCAGGCACGGTATTTGGTACTTGACTCGTTGCAACGCCCGAATACGGCTACCCGAGCCATGATACAAGCCATGTTGGCAGATCCGAGATACGGCTTTTCTGAAGTTTATCGAACGCCTGAGTATACCGTCAATGACGTTGATGGAACGTTTACAATGCAGAGTGTGGTGTATGAGTTCCCAGCAGACTATGCTGGTGTTGCTGGAATACGTTGAGGTCAGACGTGCGTGTGTTGATGTTAGCTACGTCATTCCCAAAGTATGCCGGCGATACGACGGCACCATTTATTGCTGAAATTGCGGCTGGTGTGGCGGCACATGGTGTGCAAGTGCGCATGATACTGCCACACCATCGTGATTTTCAACATCAGCCACGCGAACGTGGTGTTGAATTATACACCTTTCGGTATGCGCCGCACCCTGCACTTGCGGTGTGGGGGTATGCAGAATCGTTACAAGCAGACGTTGGTTTGCGGGCGAATGCGTTGTATGCAGCGCCATTTGCACTCAGCGCGACGTTCATGGCGTTGCAAAGACACGTGCATGAATTTCACCCAGATGTTATTCATGCGCACTGGGTGTTGCCGAATGGGTTGCCTGCATGGATGATTGCCCGTTTGCACGGCATACCGTTGGTGATTAGCATGCATGGTTCGGATGTGGCCATGGCGGAGCGCAACGGGATGTTTTCGCGGATTACGAGACGGATTTTTGCGGATACCGCGTTCGCAACGGCATGTAGTGGTGATTTGCACCGTCGCGCAATTGCACTCGGTGCCGATGCGTCGACTACGGTCGTACTCCCATACGGTGTGGCAACGCAGGATTTCGATCCTGCATTGCGCAATCGCACATGGTGTACGCAGCGTTTTGGGATTGCAGCAGATGCGCCGTTGTTGGTAGCAGTGGGTAGGTTCGTGGTCAAAAAGGGCTTCCACGTGTTGATTCGTGCCTTGCCACTGCTTCGCGTTCGCTTTGCTCAACTAAAGCTCTTACTCGCTGGGTATGGTGATTTGCATGAGGAATATGTCCAACTTGCTGCGTCACTCGGTGTTGCCGATATGATTATTTTGCCTGGCCAGCTCTTGCGTGATGAAGTTGCGCATGCCATAGCAAGTGCCGATGTCTACTGTGTGCCATCCGTCCATGATGAACTTGGCAACGTCGATGGGCTCCCAAACGCACTCCTCGAGGGGATGGCGGCTGGATGTGCAATTGTGGCGAGTGATGTGGCCGGTATTCCCGATGTACTGTCGCATCAACAGCACGGTTTGCTCGTCCCCGAAGGAGATGCCACTGCCTTGGCAAGTGCGATTGCAACACTGCTTGATGATCGTTCGTATGCGGCGACGCTTGCACACGCTGCCCGTGAACGTGTCATGCACGCATTGTCGTGGCCACACGTCACGGCAGAACTCGTACAGGCCTATACGAAAGTGGTGACATGATCAACGATACTGATATTGTCAGGAAAATTGAGCAGATATACCGGATGCTAGTGCGTTGGTGGCAACTCCGTGCAGGACCCTGGCTCCGTGCACGTGGTGGACGTGGCTACGAACTCATGGTGCAACGCTGGAGCGATACTCCACCTCATCTGCAATGGTTTTTCTTTGCCTTTCTTTTGGCACTGAGCACCCGTATCATTGGATTAGGGAGTCAAAGTTTATGGCTTGATGAAGGTGCAACATGGGCAGAAGTTACTGATAAATCGATGCTACAACTGCTTTATGAGTTGGTTAGCCCAGATGCGGCGTATCCGCTCTACCACGTCATACTCAAAGGGTGGACCGCACTTGTTGGTGATAGTGAACAGATGTTGCGTTTACCGTCTGCAGTGGCAAGTGCCATTGCAATTGCTGCAACCACGCTTTTGTTTGAACGCCAACCGCAACGTGGCTTTGTGTTGATTACAATGATTACCGCCCCCTACGTGTATTGGCATGCATATGATGCTAAAGTGTATGCATTCGTGATGGCATTGGTGGCCATCTTGATGGTGTCACGTCCGTTTTCGTTGTTGTGGATTATTGTGCTCTGTCTGATGCCGTTTATGCATCGACTCGGACTCTTTGTGGTTGCGTTGGCACTTATCCCACCAGCCATGCGTGTGTCACGTATGTTTCAGCGCATCATGTTTACTGCTGCACTCGTGCTCGGATTAATCGTTGTCGTTGGAATAGGGATGTCTATCCGAGCCAAGTCTATACTCGACGTAGAATGGCGCAGCCCCGTGGCCGCATTTGCAGATCTCGTGACGCGCTTTAGTATTGATCGACGTTGGTCAGATGCCGTGTTTGGTCTGCCTATTTGGCTTTGGATTATGCCGTTTTTGGCACTGCTCATCATTGGTACCGTTGTGATGGTACAGCAGGCGCGTGCGCACAAATTGGCTGCGCTACAACTGTTGCTGTTTGCGTATGTCCCTGTACTAGTGATCGGGTTGAGCTATGGTGCCACTCCATTCTTTGATGCACGATATGCGGTCATGTCACTGCCTGCATGGGTTGTGTTAATCGTGCATGGAGCAGATTGGGCTATGCGAAATGTGCGTTTCCGTGGTCGCCTCTATCGTGAAGTGCGTATTGGTCGGATGATTCTTGCAATGCTAATCATTGCCAATCTTGTTTCGCTCTATGAGCCTGTGCGTGGCATTTTTTCTGGTGCACCGGTCAAAGAAGAGTGGCGTACGGTGATGCAAGAATTAGCGCACCGTGTGACTAGAGATGATTTGGTGGTGTTGCATCCGGCATACACTATGCCACTCTATCGTTATTATCGGCGTGTGACACCAGATCCGTTGCCCAAACCGGTCGTTTTTGCGCATTTTAGTGATGGATATCGGGGGAGTTCAGCCGATACGACGATTCAACGTGAATTTCAACGTCGCATTTTTGAACGAGATTTTAATCAAGCAGCCTTTAATAAACAACGCGCATTGTTGGTCATTGCCCCCGATCATGCCGCTCAAATTGACCCGCCTATCCGTACAGATAGCCCATATGGGTGGGTTGGACTTTACTTTCAGTATCCACAGCGGACGTGGCCATGTGGTGGGATCGACCGGTATGGTGTCGCATTGATGTGTCAGAGTTTCCCGTCACTGTTTGGGCGTCTCGAAGTCCCTCAACCCGAAAAAGCCATTGATGCGCTGTTTGCGGATAGTATGTATTTGCGTGGTGTGACTATCCGACCGCTTGGAACTTTTTATCAGGCAGGGGGTTCGATTCCGATTACGCTGTTTTGGCAAGCCAAAGCCAAGCCTGCACGAGATTACCGCATGTTTGTGCATTTATGTCAGATGTGTAATCAGCCTCCTGTTGCCCAAACCGATGGTCTACCATTCATGGGGTATGGTGATGCTGGGCGAACGACGACGTGGCGGATCGATGATCCGGTGCATGATGCACGTGCGATTCCTATCCCGGAAACCATTGAGCCTGGGAATTATGCCATCATTGTGGGTGTGTATGACCCGGATGGGGTGCGATTACCCATTACTTCATCCAAAAATGGTGGCATCATTGGTGCTGACCGACTGATTGTTACTACGATTCGTATCATCCGATAGTGCGTGATATAATCGCACATACGGGTCTATTCTGGTAAAGGTTTGCAACAACGATGAATATGCGCCAAATTCCCAACATGCTTGGACTCTTTCGTGTCATTCTGACACCGTTGCTCGTCTATCTGCTGTTGCTCAATACAGGAGTGTCACTGTTTGCGGCTGCCTGGGTGTTGTTGGCTATGGCCATCAGTGACATCATTGACGGTCGACTTGCCCGTAGTTATGGGGTTGTGTCGAATTTGGGTATATTTCTCGATACGATTTCTGACAAAATATTCGTTGCTGGTGCATTGTTGCCGATGGTCGAAACCGGTCTCGTACAGAGTTGGTATGCACTTATCATCATCGCCCGCGAATTTGCAGTCTCTGGTTTGCGTTCATATGCGGCAGCTCAAGGGATTGTGATTCCGGCACGGTCGTGGGGCAAGCAGAAATTGACTATGACGGTGACCGGATTGATTTGGTTGATGTGCTATGCTGCATTTCCAGATTTGGCGTGGATGCCATGGTGGATGGTCTGGTTGTCACAGTGGTGGTACATTCCCTATTCGTTGGCGTTGTTTTGGACGGTGGGTTCAGGGATTGAGTATTTTTGGAATGCGCGCGATTTGCTCAAAAAAGCGCTCTAGTACATAGGAGTTGGGTGTGGGTAGAATTGCAGAGACTTTTGTACGGCTACGTGCGCAGCAGCGCGGTGCATTGATGCCGTATTTGATGGTTGGGTATCCCGACAAAGATTCACTCCAAACCCTTGCGCCTGCGCTTCAGGCAGCAGGCGCAGATTTATTCGAAATCGGTGTGCCGTTTTCGGACCCGCTTGCAGACGGCGCAACGATTCAACGTGCCTCAGAGCAAGCCCTGCGTAACGGCGTCAATGTGCAATACGCACTCGACTCTGTGCACCAATTGCGCCAAATCGGTGTCACAGTGCCATTGGTCATGATGGGGTATTACAATCCGTTTCTGCAGTATGGTGTTACGCGCTTCGCTCAAGCAGCGGCAGCTGCGGGTGCAGATGGGGTGATCGTGCCCGACCTACCACCAGAAGCGGCCGGAGAAATGCAGCAGGCGCTGTCAGCGGTGGGGCTCGATCTGATCATGTTTGTGGCACCAACGACCCCGGATGTGCGTATTAAACAGATTACTGCCGTGGCAAGTGGGTTCATTTATTGCGTGTCGTTGACGGGTGTGACTGGTGCACGTACCACACTTTGGGACGGGCTGCCTGATTTCCTTGCACGTGTACGTACGCACACCGAGTTGCCTTTGGTGGTCGGGTTTGGCATAAGTACAACCGAACATGTCAAGACGGTTGCGCAAGTGGCCGACGGCGCGATAGTTGCAAGTGCCATTATCAATATGCTGGATGCTCATGCACCAGAGACACGTGTGGCCACCGTTGTTGAATATATCAAAACACTCCGCACAGTGATATAACGTGCATTTGACCATGGTTGTGGTATAATTGCGCCGGATAATTCATGCGTACGCAAATTCTGTTGACAGTGGTGAGCTTTTGGATGCAGGATTGTGCGGTAACGCTTATGATGAAATAGAGGAGCGGTCGGAATGAATAAGGGTCTCGAAGGAATTGTTGCTGCGTCGACTGCAATTAGTCGCATTGATGGAATCAATGGTCGTTTGTACTACCAGGGCTTGAATATCGATGACCTTGCCGCTCACTCTACGTTTGAGGAAACAACCTATCTCCTTTGGCATGGTAGTCTGCCAACCACGGAACAATTGACTGCGTTTACGAAGACATTCATCGAGAATCGTCAACTTCCATATGAGATTTTGACACTGATGATGTCCATGCCTAAAAAAACACCCCCCATGGAAGTGTTGCGCACTGCGGTATCAGCATTGTCGACGTACGATCCTGACGACCTTGATAATTCGGTAGAAGCCAACGTAAATAAGTCGTTGCGGTTAACGGCGTCGATGGCCACGATTATTGCTGCGTGGGAGCGCATTCGCAACAACCAGTGGCCAATTTTGCCTCGTACCGACCTCAGTCACGCAGCCAATTTTCTCTACATGATGACCGGCAAGGATCCTGATCCGACAGCGGCCAAAATCCTTGACACCTGTCTGATTTTACATGCAGACCATGGCTTGAATGCTTCTACATTCGTAGCACGGTGTACCGCTTCGAGTTTGTCTGATCTCCATTCTGCAATCACTGCAGCAATTGGCTCACTCAAAGGCCCACTCCATGGTGGTGCAAACGAGCAAGTCATGCGCATGCTCCTCGAAATTGGTACCACGGAAAATGCAGAAAAAGCAGTGCGTGCCATGCTCGATGCCAAACAAAAAATCATGGGTTTCGGGCATCGTGTCTACAAGGCTGACGATCCACGTGCAGCCTGGTTGCAGCGCTTGTCACATGACTTGGCGATGACTGTCGGCCCCAAGCAGTGGTACGAAATCTCCGAAATCATCCGGCATGTGGTGCAAGAATCCAAACCACTCCCCGTCAATGTTGATTTCTATTCTGCATCTGTCTACTATGCGCTCGGGATACCCATCGATCAATTCACGCCCATTTTTGCGCTGAGCCGCGTGTCAGGGTGGACTGCACATGTCCTCGAACAGTACAGCGATAACCGGATTATTCGCCCCGAGTCTGAGTACGTTGGCCCAGAAAATGTCTCCTACGTGCCGCTCGCACAACGAGGCTAGTGTGTGAAGCAATCGGCACGTGTACAATGGTGGCGCCAGTTTACTGCACTCTGGCAAAATCGTGCGGCACTCATTCATACTCCCCAACATCGTATACAGGTTGTAGCCTGTATCTTTGTGGGGAGTACCGTTGTGGCAGGGATGCTCTTTTGGTTGCCACTCGGATTCACTGCTGAAGTGTTGACATGGCACGAAGCGTGGTTTCTGGCTGTCTCCGCACTTACCGCTAGCGGTGCTTCGTTGCGCCCGATTGCTAGCCAGCTCACCCCTGCTGGGATGTGGCTCATCTTGGTGTTGCTCCAATGTGGTGGCGCCGGATTCATGAGTATCACAGTGACCATCTTGCAGCAATTGGGTGTGACCATCTTTGCTCGTACGCGCATCAAAGGGATGCATCTCTTTTGGGCTGCATGTGCTATTGAGCTCTGGGCTGGGCTATTACTGGCATGGCAGTGGCGTGCAGTTTTCCCCAGCTACGGAGATGCGCTTTTTGCTGGGCTCTTCCATGCGACGAGTGCGTTTACCAATGCTGGATTTGATTGGTTGACTCCTGATTCTCCACTCATTGCCATGACCAACGATTTGCCCAGTTTGGCCGTGATAGCGACTACCGTGTTGGTAGGTTCGCTCGGTCTACCGGTTGTCGTCGATGTGATTACATCGCGCCGCCGCTTGGCACAGACTACACTCAGTTTGGCTGTCACACTGCTATTGGTGAGTGGGAGTATTGTGACGCTTTGGGCCACTCCCGAGTGGCAACTCATGCATCGTACGGATACACTTGCTCACAAAATCATGGCCGCACTGATGGATGCACTGTCATGGCGCACTGCGGGCATATTCACGCATGCTGATATCATGCAAATGCCTGTGACGACGCGGATTGGTCTCCTGATTGCCATGTTTACCGGGTGTGCCCCGGGTACCATGGGTGGGGGAGTGACTCCTACCACCATGGTTGTGGTGGCATTAGCAGTATGGGGTGCGTTTCGTCGCAGCCACGATGTCCGCCTGTTTGGCCAACGCCTTGCTCCTGCTTTTGTACGGCGTACCAGCATCATGTTGATCAGTAGCGTCATGCTTGTGTGTGGTATTGCGTTGCTTGTGGCACTCATTGACGGTGTTGCTGCTGATTATGCGGTTGTGCTAGCAACGGCCGCATTTGCAACGAGTAATGTGAATGCCGAGAGTCTGTATCAGTTGAGTTGGCTCTCCACAACCCTGCTTGGTATGGGCATGATGTGGGGACGCATTGGTGTGTTCTTGGTGATTGCATCACTCTATGGGCACGTCCAAACCAAACATCCAGCCAGTGAAGTCTGGGCTGGCTAGATGCTTGCTTAGACGCATATGATTTCAGGTTAGTCGAGTGGCAGTAGCCACGATGCCTGTTTGGGAAACAATACATCCAACAACTGATATGCTTCGTGGCTGGCATAGACATCAGGATAAAAATCACGTAACTCGGCAAGTGAATGTAATCCAAAGATCTGTTGCAGAATCACCAGTGGCGGGTATGCGGCTTGTGGTGCCCCCGGACTGCGATTGCTTTGCCATGGCCCGTTGCGTTTCCATGCCTGTGCTGTAATTTTGCCTTTGACGATATCGATTTGCAGCCCGTCACGGTACATTTCAATCTGGAGTGTCCCTGTGTATCCAGCCAGGCTGCTCTGGCTCAGGCGTTTTTCTAATGGCGCAACAATATGCTGTAACAAGCGTGCAATATCAGCGACGCGAATATACCACCCATATGGACGATTCACTTGATGTGGACTACGGGCGATGAGCGGGTAGGCAGGATGCGCCACACCCAGCCAAAATTGAATTTCACTAGGGGCACTGGTGTGTGCATTATTTGCAGGCATTGTCAGCGCAAGCTGCATGATTTGGCGACATAATGCATCGAAAATGGTGTGCAATGGTACATGTGGCTCGGTCGTCAAACTTCTGATTTCGATCGCACCGAAACGCATGCGGTTGGTGAATATGCTGCCAACGATTGTGTCGTTATCGGAGACGATGAGATATGGTACCCATGGGTCGTGAGATTGGGTCGTATGAATCGTATGTCGCATATAAGTGGCATCGACTCGCGAGGTGACCAGCATCGGCTGATGGTTGTGGATCCGGCGCTTGTCGCGTTCATAGAGCATGAGCAGCGGCATGATGTCGTCATTTGTTGCACGACGTAGGCTGATTGTGTCGGATTGATCGGGAGCTCCCGCCGGAATCGACGAAAAGGGCAGCTGGTAATTCCCTCCGAGTGTGAGTGCGTACTCGTAGCCAAATTGTCGGTAGTAGTACGGTATGCCCGTAATCCCCTGGAGCAAGTCGCCGCGATAGGCACTCCGTGCATGGATGAGTTGAAAGATTCTGCGCACAAAGCCGCGGTTGCGCACTTCTGGATGCGTCGCCACAATTTCTGGACGCCCGGCGGGTACTGCCACTCCTGCATAGTCGATTGGCATACGTAAGAGTAATGTTGCAGCCACAATCCGATTGTGCTCGTCGCTGACCACTGCCACATCATCGGGGACGCCTACAGGGCTTGTGCCTGCAATCTGTGCCATCACATATGCAGAGACATACAGTGGATTGTCGTCAAACACTGTGTCGTAAAGCGCCACGAGTGAGGCATCATCATCGCGATTAGCCCAGCGCAGTGTGTATCCATCACCAAGATTTTCTCGGTAGTCTTGTTCATGCATGTGTGTCATGATGTGCCTTTGTCTGATTAATTCGACCACAGAAACCACGATGACTGGGTTGGAAACAGTGTTTCGAGCATGGGAATACATTCAGCCTGTGCCCAGACATCTTTGCGCCAGGTGTGTAATTCACGGAAAGAACGCCAACCAAATACCTGTTGTGCGAAAATCCCTGGTGGGTACGTGGCATGGAACGGCTCCCCGTAGGCAGGTGCGCGCCACGGCGTCACCGATTGCAGAGTACCGTCCCGCCATGTCATTTCTACCCCCGTCCCATAAAACCAAATAATGAGTGCGCCTGTATAGCCACGAAATGCACTCGCTGCCATGCGTGCCTCAAGCGCACTGCGGATGTGCCATAGGAAGGCGGCGAATTCTGGCACACGAATGTACCATGTATACGGAGCTTCTGTTGTCGTGTGTATGCGAAAGGTGTGAAATAACGCTTCCCATGCCGGTTGTGCATCCACCTGTATATAGAGTTTGCTCGTCTCTGGGAATGTTACGTGTGCTTTCGGTAGAGTGGATACATATGTTTTGAGTGCAATAAGTGTTGCGATGAAATACTGATGCGGGGATTGTGTAGGTGCAAACCCTAACCCAGTGATACACACGCCACCATCTTCGTCGCTATACGCCAACATCGTCACAAAGCCAATGATTTCACCCGTAACCTTACACACAACATGGGGTACATGTTGTTCACGCGAACACGATGTGGTGAGTGCATGCTGAAACATGGCAGCCGAATAGGGTGTACTCACCATGCTGGTGCGTTGGGTGCGTTCGTGGTCGTAGAGCGCTGCAAACACTGCATACTCGGCGAGTGTTGCCTTGCGTACTATTAGTTCAGTCTCGTGCGTTGTTGGGATGTCGGCGAGCCGCACCGTGCGAAAAGCGTTATAATCCACACTCCACACATAACCAAACTGATGGTAGTAATTGGGGATTCCCGTGATAGCCTGCATCAGATCACCACGTGCACTACTTTTGTGATGTAGCAGCTGCATGATTTCACGGATGTATCCACGTTGCCGTACTTGCGGACTACTACATACCAGCTCTGGTCGCCCCACCGAGATATCTATTCCTGCATACTGGAGCGGTTGCGTCAACAAGGCGGCTGCTGCCAGCATTTCGCCGTTGGGTGAACATACGACCGCAATATCAGCGGGGGTGCACAAGGGGTGATGACCACTGCACATATCACGTGCGTACGGACCGACATTCGGGTTGCTGATGGAGAATTGGGGCAAAACGAATGACGATTCAGCTAGTTGCGCATAAGCATCAGCATCGGCGCTAGTGCCCCATCGTAGGAGTGAGCCGTCAGCAAGTGTGCGTGTATATGTGTGATGAGTGTGTTGCATGGGTGTTCACTTAATCCTGAAACATAAACCAAGACACCTGCTTGGGAAACATCGTATCAAGGAGTGTGCCATCAAATGCATTCCGAGCAAGCTCATGATGCCACATGCGCATTTCTGCATATGTATTGCGTCCAAACACCTGCTTGAGTAAGAGGGGATAGGTATAGCGATTGGTTGCAGTAGCGCTGGGAGCGTGCCGGTTGTGTGTAATCTCGCGCAGTTGACCGTGCTGCCAGTCAAACGACAGTGTTGCATCATAGAGCGATAGTTCGAGGCGGTGCGTTAATCCGTGAAACTCGCTGTGTGCGATACGCTGTGTCAGCACCGGCTTGATGTTGTGCAACAGTGCATGAATATCTGGCACGCGGATATACCACGAATAGCCATGATCGTATGTCGTACTTGCTATTGTTGTGAGGATATGATGCGCGGGATGTGTGGCATCGAGATCAAATACAATCCCGTTGACCGTCTCGTCTTGTGTGTGGCGCAAGGTCACAAGTTGGCGATACTGTGCACTGGCGCTGAGTAATGCCGGCAAGTACTGTGCCAGTGGGTATCCTGGCTTCAGTCCCAGCCCGTAGATGACAAATTTGTTATCTACTTTGGCTTTGTAGAGCAACATGAACCCGATAATGTCTTGAGTCTCTGCATGGCAAATAAATACCGGCTGCCAGGCATGAATTGATGTATTGTCGTTGAGCAGGTAGTGAAAGTACGCCTCACTCAGTGGTGTGGTAATCAGCTGCTGGCGTGCAGTGCGCTCAGCATCAAAGAGTGCAGCAAATGTTGCATATTCATCGTTGCGGGCACGCCGCATCGTGACAACTTGAGATGCTGATCCGGCATCACCGGTGAGATGGACTGTGGTGCGTTGCTCATAATCAATGGCATAGTGGTAGCCGAGGCGTTCGTAGATGTAGGGCACACCGGTGATGCCTTGCAACAAGTCCCCACGGGCGTGGCTACGGGCGTGGAGTAACGCAAAGATGTGCTTGATGTAGCCACGATTTCGATAGTCGGGGTGTGTGGCGACGACTTCTGGTTTGCCCAAGGAGATATCTATCCCCGCGTAGTTCATTGGAACCCGCATCAGTGTCGTGCCTGCGACCACTGTACCAGCAGGATTCACCACTACTGCGAGCTCGTTGGCTGAGCTGTGTGGGTGATAGTTGCTCGTAATGTCACGACAGAATTTGGCCACATAGCGATTGTATTCGCTCTCTGCTGATTCTTTGAAGACAGTTGCGCATAGGTCGATATAACCGCCTACATCGTCGGGTTGTGCCCAGCGTACAGTGCTGCCGTCAGGGAGCAGATGCGTATATGATGCGTCCTGAAGTGCCGTGTGTATGCTCATAAACTCCCTATATCGGTAAGATACCAAATTTGAGATGGAATTGAGAATCACCGAATTCTGTGCGTGTTACAGCCATCAACACGTCATCGTAGCGCGTGCCGTTCAGCAACCGCGCACCAGGGATGCGCCCAGTTTCACGGAATCCTACTGCATCATAACTTTTGCGTGCGCGTACGTTGTAGCTGACATACCACAAGTAGATGACGTGTAAATTGAGGAACGTAAAGCCATAATCACACATGAGGCGAATCGCTTCACGTCCATACCCACGCCCTGTCGCATCGGGACTGAGTACTACACCGAGTTCAGCACGGTTGTTGATGTGTGAGATTCCCGTCAAACTGACATTGCCGATGAGTTGTTGCTGATCACGCGCGATGATGGCATATGTTCGCTCACGCTCATTAAACTTAACATAATTATCATACCATTCTTGTTCTTGTTCGGGCAAAAAAATGCGGCCAGGCCATCCGAGCAGCTGTGTGGTTTCAAGGTTGGCAAACCACCGGCTGAATTCTGGCACATCGTCACGGGTCAAATGGCTCAAAAATACACGTTCTCCAGGGATAATTTCTGGACGGTTCGTCATCGTCTGCTCCTATTCCTCACCAGCGAGTAACCGGACATAGCTGTCATATCGTGCTTGCGAAATGGTGCCATCGTGAAGTGCGTGTAGTACCGCACAATCAGGTTCGTGGCGATGTGTGCAATCCGAAAAGCGGCAATTGTCAATGTGGTCTTGGAATTCCTTGAAGCCATAGGCAAGCGCTGCTTCAGACACTTTCCACAAGCCAATTTCACGAATTCCCGGTGTATCGGCCACATAGCCGCCGTTGCCAAGCGGAATGAGTTGCGCTACTGTGGTTGTGTGACGTCCCTTGTTGACTGCACCTGAGACATCCCCGACTGCAAGTGCAAGTTGTGGATTAATGGCGTTGAGGAGCGAAGATTTGCCCACGCCTGATTTGCCTGTCACGACGCTCACTTTTCCTGTCAGCCACGATTGAATTTCAGTGATACCTTGACCCGTGTGTACACTGGCTGCACAGGTCACATAGCCGATATCTCGGTACGGTTTGAGCGCAGCATTTGCGGTTTCGGCACTTACAAGGTCTGCTTTGCTAGCGATGATGCGCGCTTCGATGTCATTGTTTTCGCAGATGACCAGGTAGCGATCCAGCATGCGTGGGTGGAATTCGGGTTGGGCGAGGGCAACCACGATGAGTGCCATATCAACGTTGGCGACGATAATATCTTCGCGGTGACCACCTGAAAAGGCGGCCACCCGTGATAGGCGTGTTTCGCGCGGGAAGACTTCTTCGACCGCACCATACCCGGGACTCACTTCATCGACGCGTACCATGTCGCCGATGACGGCGATGTCGCTGTTGAGTGCGACTTTTTTGAGACGACCACGCAGGCGGCACTCGAGCACGCCACGCGTTGTTTCGACCCAGTAGAATCCACTTTGGGCACGTAATATGCGACCTTCGAGCATGATTTGCATGACTTTCTTTGTACAAAAAACCGCTACACATCAGGTGCAGCGGCAACAAAACGACCGCAGGCACAGCCTGCGGTCGTCGGAATGCGAAATATCGCGTACTAACGGGGCAGGCGATTCAGGTTGACCGAACTCAGTGCACTTGTATTCATCATTCGGCTCCTTTCATCGCTTGCATGAACTCGCCATAAGCGTATCATGCCAGAATACGCTTTGTCAAGCGGTTACCATACTGATTCCACGGCAAGATCATAGTCAACATCCCAGCCACTGTTTTCTGCATAGTTGACCTGTACCATGGCGCCGGCTTGGGCACACCAGGAATCGCCCCACCACCGACCACCCCAACTATTCCACGTGTTCGGCTCACAGTCGCCGACACCACCAGCTAGCCATGCTTGCCCGTCAAAATGCAAGATACCCGTAGTTTCGTACAGTTCGAGTGAAAGTTGACCACGGGCGCTGACCAAACACGCTGCCTCGCCATACACACCTGCGCTAATATAACCGCCCCACGATATTGGCGTGCCCGATGGCGGCGATATTTGTTTGAAGTACCAGCCACGTAATTCACCATTGGCTTTGACTTCGCGCATGCAGCCATCGGTGTAGATGGGTACTTCGATGCCGACACTGATGTAGACGCCACTAAAGACACTTGCGCTCCCTTTGTCGGCGGCAAGCTTTGTCATGAGTGAACCGTACTGAGCACGTAGGACCGCGGAACTAGGTGACAACATACCAAAGACAAATGATGCAGAGACGCTGTACCCTTTGAATTTACCAGTGCCACCAAACCCGAAGTAGCCGATGCGTTGACTGTTGTATTGACCCACGCCAAACACCACACCAATGTTGGTGAAATCAACGGATGCCACCTTTAATGCGTAGAGTTTTAGACCACCTTCGATGCGTTGATTACCAGCGCTTGTGCCAATCACGAGCTGCACGTCAAACTCGACGTTGCGTTCGAGAATTTCGGTTTTCACATGATTCCCAAGAATAGTAATTTCACCATCCCCGGTAATATACACGGAGACGCGATCAATGGTGAGCAGCGAGTCTCCACCAGTGTCACAACTGCTACTCGATGCCGTATTCTTGATATCAATATACGTGCCGAATGCAATTTCTTTGACATAGAAATCAGTACCGACCAGCTGGAATTGGGCCGCACCGTGTCCATTTTTCATGGTTGTACATGCATTCGCCAGTACTGTGCCTTGTTTGAGCGGTGTAATCCCTTGTGTGGCATCGTTGTATGATTCTGTGGCCAGACTCGCTTTCAACTTTGGCTCGAGAAACTTGAATACGTTTTGATAGTCGTGCAACGACGACTTGCTCGGGTTACCATCTTGGACGTTTGCCCATGTATATGTTGTGCTGTTGACAGTGTGTCCAGTCCACATATCTTCCAGCATATCTACCGGGTCGTCGTTGTCGTTGGAGTTGTCATAATTACCGTAGCCGAACGCTTTTGACCATTTTTTGACATCATCTTTGACGACACTAAACGGTTCATGTGCTTCAAAGCCACTGTTGTCATTGTTGGGGCGATGTGTGGCGAGGGCGCGCAAGGATGCTTGGCTGGCCGCATACCCAAAGAAAATTCCAATGTCTGTAGTAAAGACACTCGCGCTCAGGCGTCCATTCACTACTACTGAAATGTCCGTCTGAAAGACTTCGGCAGTGCCAGGTAGAAGTGACTGCTTTTTGAACATGCCAGCAAAGACTCCACCTGATTTGTTGGCAATAAAGACGAGCGGGATAGGAATATCGAGAGCTGCACCACCGAGATCCCACATGAACTGGACGAGTACCGGGTTCCACAACGTATCGCCTTCGTCACTACCGTCACCCGCACTTCCGATTGATCCATCACCTGTCGGTGTGTTGCTTCCTCCTGAGCGCGACTGCAAGAAGTCGCGTGGGAGCATCGTTGTCCCTGCTGGACTGACACAGGTAACACCAGATGAAGGACCACATGTTTCTGGTTCACCAAAATACTTCAACGAATTGTTGCCATCGAGGATTTGTAAACCACAACCGAGTGGTTCACTGGTGGCGCTAATACAGGCACTCAGTGAAGTTTGCGTGAGCTCTCCTGTATCAGGATCAAGTAGTTTGCTTGGCAAACCGCTGACTTTTGGACCAAATCCTGCCGTTGATGGGTCTCCCGCTTCGAGGAACTTATCACTGTAGCGATTGAGTATGATGTCGTTTAATGTAAATGGCATGCCACTGTTAAAGATTTCCACGGGAGCAGTCAGTGTCACATTGCCGAATTCACCATTTGGGAGCCATTCACTTATGCCGGCAATGGACGCTTGACTGTTGGCTTGATTCCGCGCTGCGAGCGGTTGCATGTTGCCGCCAATTTGCAGAATCACAGCTGGAAGTTTTGTGCGAGCCAACGCCACGTTGGTCGAGTTGTTAGGCAAGCCATTACTTACTAAGTATTGTGTCACGTAGCGAGAAAGAGTGACACCGGATGCGTACCCGTATGTCAACGCTTGTTGTGAGAAATTCCAATACCGGTGGTTTAAATTGGAACCACCCCCACCTCCAATTTCACCACCCACAGGGCAACCATTGCCATCAAAGATGTTTGAATTGAGCGGTAATGTCACATCACTCGGGTATGGGAGTATGAGTTCGCTTTCGACATCACTCGGGTCTACGATGACATTGTCTGCAAAGATAGCACTAAACTTCGTCAGTGATTCATCGTATCCAGTCATGTTGTTTTTAACCGTGTCGCCTAGACCCTGCAGGATGAGATGTTCACTGAATCCGCCATATCGCAGGTACGTATCCATTTTGGCACTGAAAACCCCAGTACCGTAGCATGCATACTTCACCGTATTTTCGCCATTAAAGTTGAGACCAGGATCGAGGTCAGATTCATCTGAATACCCAAGATCAATCTGCTCCCATGCTGATTCTGCTGGCTCTGGGATGGTGTTGTATGTCGAACTCATGCCAATCGGGGTTGCTGGTGCCAGATACAGTGTCATGTCTACCGTGTCGGACATCGGCTCCATCGTGAAACCCGGCCATCGAATTGTATCTGAGGTCGAAACAGGTGCTATCATGGTGCCCGCCTCGCCAAACGACATGGTGTCTGCAGTATCGATGGTAATGAGCTGAGTCGTATTTGTTGGCACATATGTAAACAACTTGTCGATGGCGAGATAATGCCCACGCATAAAGACTGGTCGACCAGAAATAACTTTCGCATAACTGGTATCGCTATCCCGAATCATATGCTTCATGCGTACCGTTGGTGTTATCAACATCCCCGTTGTAATCACACTATCAGTTAATTTAAACGCTGCTCCGCCCAGTGCTTCGATTTGAATGCCAGCGGGGTATGATGTCACATAGCTGATTCCACTCGTTCGTAGCAAATTAGCTTGAACGCCACCCATGGTAATCGTTGTATCCGCACTATCATAGACATAATCGCGCCCACCGCTGCCAAATGTGCCAGTAAATGCCGCATTATTGTCTGGGACGAGATTGGTATATTGTGCAGAACTATATGTGTACGTGGTGCGACTGAATGCTTGGACTGCATCAAACGAAAGTGCTGAGGCATCAGCAACAATCCGTACGAGACCACCTATCCGATAAAACCACGGTGAAAACTCATCGATGATGACTGCACCACGTTGCGTACTGCTTGCAGCAAATGAAAATGGCGCATTACTGGTAATGTCGTCCACAAATCCATCGACATCGTAGTTTCCATCCAACACAGTTGTATGCAGTACTACGGTGCCAGCCCGTCGTTGCGACCGAATCGGTTCGGTCGTGTCGACTGCGATGCGTAGGTGTGCCGGCAGTGTGACCGTTAATGCCGTCGTACTTGTCATAATACCTGTTGCATTCACTTGATAAACCAAATCACGAATTTTGACCGTGAAGCCATTCGCATCGAGCGATGTGATGCTTGATACTGCCGCTGCAGGTGGAAACGGGACAACAAAACTCGTCGATTCGAACACTCCAGGGGCACTTAGTGCCGCTCGATACACTGCCACGTTGCTGTTGACGATGCGTGATCCTGCTGAGACAGTACCAACGAGATAGAGTTCTTTGTTGGTAGTCGCTGGGTCGACGATCGCACACGTACTTGTTTTTGCACGGATAATCTTGTCTGCAGTAAAGGTGAAATTATTGCCCAAACTAAAAGTATTGGATACGTCTCCATTCTCGTCTGCGAAATACGGCGGGAGCGCGCTTAAATTCGATTCGTTGATTTCGAGGTATTCAGCAGTCGCCAACATCCCGCTCACGATACAACGGGCAGGAAGTGCATTTGGGACTGTCGAAATCGTTGCTGGCATGCCGATATCAACAACCGTTGATGTTGGTTTGAGCCCAATCAGCGTCGTTGCACCAAAGTAACCAATTACTTCATAACTTGTGCTGCTATGTGCGACAGCCATGTACTCGTAGGAACGGCTAGGATCAAACACGGTCGTGTCTTCTACGATATACATGCGTCCTTTAAGTGTCCATTCTGTAATCGGTGTTACTTGAATCCATGGCACACTGTTGGCAGCTTGTGTGCCGATGACACTGGGTACGATACGCCGAAAGAGTGCAACCATGGGTGGCTTTTCGTTTTTGAGGTAGCCCGTGTTACTAATCGTAGCGCAGACCTTCATCGGTGATGTGCTTGTTTCAGTACAGCTCTCGTTGTTGCGACTACTACGCATCACCGACAACGTGCCCAAATTAGTCATGTTGCGCGGTGTATCAAGAAATGTTGTTGCTGCAGGGTTAGCATTCAGATTCAAGAAATTATTGACATTACGTAACCAGCGGCTGTTTAGTGTCGTAGAAAGCGTTGTTGTAGCGGTGAGCGCCGATGCGACTGCTCCCACACGTAATGATTCGCCAACATCGATTTGAAAGCTGTACGTGCTCGCATTTCCAGGTACCACATTATTCGTGACTGCCACCGGATTCGTTGATGTTGGCCGTGCAATCACAACCGTTCGTGAAAAAATATCTGTTGTTCCGCCAAAGTCGACCGTCACGGTGCGCATTGCACCATTTTCGTTGTTGCCAATATTAACGCGAAAGCGGGGTGGTACCAGGTCATTTGGACTATTGCCACGGACACACAATACCGCAGGCTCACTCACGTTACCGTAAGCATCAAAGTATTCGATTTTGTAATAGACAGGTGTGTTGGGTAGTGGTGTGACGTATTTGTCAACAATATCCACGCCGAGCGGATTGCCTCGAGCAGTATTTGGTCGCAAGCGCCGCACAATTCGCCATTCACCCGCTTGTGATAATCGGCGTGATAAGACAACTTGTTTGACGTCACTCGTGACACGCAGGCGCGGTGGAAGCTTGTCATAGCATGGACGTTTCATTTGCGGTGATGCCAATACTGGCTTGGCTGGTGGTAAGCGATCGTATACGGCCCCTTTTACAGGTGTGCTTGCGGCAGACCAATTGCCGGCATTGTCACGTACTTGGATACGGTACCAGTACATTGTATTAATGGGTGGTGTATCAGTGAATACATAGGTTGCTGTTACGGCACTAGTAGATGCAATGTTTGATGCAACTACCGTCCAATTATTGAGTCGTATACCGGTTGTAATAGCACGTGTGATAAAAAACTTTGGTAAATCACCACCATTCGATGGCATTAGTTGTGCAGCGTCTGCATAACTCCAGGTCAACCGCACACTACTTGGCACGCGTGAGCCAGGTGCAGGGTAGACACTTGCCGCGGTTAAGTTGGTTACGTCTGTGGGTGGTGTGAGATCGCGTTTTACCGCTGTAACAGATGCAGAACATGCGCCTTCGGTGCCAGCGAGGTCAACAGCGCACACGCGATACGACCACGAACGATATGTGGACGAAAAACCGCTACTGTCGTCAATAAAGAAGTATGGATCATCGTAAAAACTCGCATATGTGCGTCCATCAGCCTGAGTAAACCGACTTGGCGCATATGGTTGCGATGCAGTCATTGTGACTGGATTTGTGTTAAGTTTGGTCCATGAGGCGATGACTCCGGTGGGTAATCGTCGGTACACATTATAGCCACGTACCATACGATTTACTGCCAGAGTGCGGCCTTTGTCCCATATCAAATAAACTTTGCCATCATTGTTGATTTCACTTTGCATGATTTGAGCATCGTAGCGTTCTGCGGCAGTAATAATCCGCCGTGAATTGATAATGCCCAGGTCGCCCGGTCCGTCGTATACGCCAGCTTCACGCAGATTTGAGGGTGTTGGAATTGTAGTCGTGCGTCCGTCTGGACTGATAGTGACACTCCCAACAGTGATTTCAGTCAGTACATCAGAAATGATTACTGCTTCCTTGACGGTATAGCGCAATACACTTGTCAGATTGGTGCTCATCGTGTCAGTGAATCCGAGGCCGAGGGCATTTGCGAGTTCGGGATAGCGTTGGGCTGCAATAACCGTTTTAGTGATTGTTTCAGCGGGCGTCGATACTTGATTGAGGTTGAGAAACGTGTCATACAGTTGAGAAATGCTCAGCGTATCAGTCATCAATCCAGTCGTGTTCAATGCGACGCTGAGACGACTTTGCACGTCGGTTCCCAACATCGTGGATAGATCACTTGACGATTGCACGATGCCGGTTGTCCCCACAAGTGTATCTGCCACTCCAGGTACAGTGCGTCTATAGATTTTGTAGGTGCTAATGCCGTTAGGCGCTGAGCTCCAGTTCAGGACAACCGTGCGCGACGTTGTTGTTTTGGATTGGCCGAATACCACGTAATAATCTGATTCGTTGGCGGGAGTTGCGTATGTGGCGGTGGTCTTTTTGGGTGTGAGTATGCGTTTGGGTGTGAGTACATGTGCTGCTGTGGTTTCAGGCAATGGGAAAAGTGCAACAAGTGTGGCGATAATCAGACTGATGTGTAACGCCACTGCACGGAGACGTGTGCCTTGGACTGACATATACTCGCTCCCATTGGTGATATGGAAAATACAGTACAACAGTAGCAAACAGTGATACAAACGTCAATAGAATATATGATTGTTTTGATTATTTCGGTGGAATCGTAGGCAATTTTTAGTGAAATATCATACAATTACGAGTGATGTTTCAGAATTGTTTCTAAGGAGTCTAATATGGATTGGGTATCAATGTTTACGTCGGCTGGTCTTGTCACTCTTATTACGCTTACATTCCTCGAAGTTGTCCTCGGTGTCGATAATGTGATTTTCATTGCTATTCTGGCGGGGAAACTGCCCGCCGCACAACAACAATCTGCGCGTCGAATCGGCTTGATAGTTGCGTTAGTTACACGTATATTGCTACTTTTTTCGTTGACGTGGATTATGCAACTCGTGCAACCCCTGTTTGTTGTCGCATCATATGAAATCTCGGGCCGAGATTTGATTCTACTGGCTGGTGGGTTATTTCTGCTTGCCAAGAGCACCATTGAGATGCACCACAGTCTCGAAGGTCACCATGCCGATGCTGGTACACAACGTAAGCTGGCTAGTTTTTGGAGTACGGTCATGCAAATTGGCTTGCTTGACATCGTCTTCTCGTTGGATTCAGTCATTACTGCGGTCGGGTTGTCAGATAATCTGCCAATCATGGTTACTTCCATCGTAATTGCCATGATGATTATGCTCCTCTTTGCGGATACACTTAGCCGATTCATCGACCAACACCCCACGCTCAAGATACTTGCACTCTCATTTCTGACGTTGATCGGTATGTCGCTTGTTGCCGAGGGCCTCGACTTCCATATCGAAAAGGGCTATATATACTTTGCTATGGGCTTCTCGGTACTCGTGGAACTGATCAACATGCGCATGCGTGCAAGTGCGCCAGTACGCCTCCACAAAAATATCGAAGAAGACACGTCGCATTCATAGAGGTATGTATGCAAATGCGCTATCGACCACTTGGCCGGACTGGATTTATGGCATCTCAAATCGCTGCCGGCGATCTTGCTGACCGTTCGTTGCCGCTCGAGACATGCGTTGCGACGCTAACGCGTGCATTGGATGCAGGGGTTAATGTCGTGGATACTGCTCCCGGTTACGAGGATGGATTTTCAGAGCAGATTGTGGGTGCAGCAGTGCGATCGCGGCGGGACGATGTTTATGTTATCGATAAAATTGATGATTTTACGCGCCCGCTTACTGATCAACTTGCTGAATCACTCCAGCGCTTGGGGTTTTCGCATATTGACGCCTATTTGTTCCACGGGCTGTCAAGCCTAGACGAATACAGGCGACTGACTGCACCAAATGGTTTGTTCGCAGAAGCCAAGCATCTCAAAGCTGCGGGCAAAATCCGCCACATGGGCATATCTTCTCATCATCCCGATGTCCTTCGCCAAGCGATTCTTGATGGATGGTGTGATGTGGCCATGTTTGCGATTGGTGCGTTTGTTGATTCGCGCTACATGACCGATACGTTGCCCCTCTGTCGAGCGCAGGGAGTCGGGAGTGTCTGCTTTAAAACCTTTGGAGCTGGCAAATTAGTCGCTGACACGACCGGGTATGGCGCACCACTTACACAACGACCGCGTGGTAAGCGGTCGTCGGGAGGGATCGATGGGGCTGCCAGTAGTGATGTATTAACACCTGCAGAGTGTCTGCATTTCACGCTTACCGTTGATCCGGATGTGGCCTTGTTGGGCATGAGTTTTCCCAACGAGCAAGACCACGTCTTTGCCGCATATGCGCAGTTCCAACCACTGACTACCGCGCAGCGTGATGATATCCAGCAACGTGCGCTGCAGGCGCGTGCAGGCAAGGGACCGTGCTGGTGGAATCCAAACCCTGACGCATAACAGTTTATAAGAGTATATTTCGGAGCTGTGTGTGCTGGTGTGCTGCTGCGATATCGAGTGCGGTCAGTCCTTGACTCGTCTGTGCATACCGGTCTGCGCCATAGGCAAGCAAGAGTGCGCACATGGCCCGATTGCCGTGCTGTGCCGCAGTGTGTAGTGCACGAAAGCCGTCGTGCTGTACTAGATTGGCATCTGCACCGGCGTCGAGCAACATCTGCACGATTCTCATGTTATCGGCTGCAGCTGCGGAGTGTATAGGTGCTACGTGGAAATGATTGTTTGAGGCACGGTTGACGTCAGCGCCAGATGCAATACACAGCTGTGCTGTGTCTGGAGCGGCAAAGAAACACGCCAAACCCAGCGCATGAAAACCGTCACCTGCCCAATCATGTACTCTCATCGGGTTTACATGCAGCATTGAGTGCAGTGCTGCAACTCGATTGAGTGCGGCCGCACTAAACAAATCAAGACGCGTACATCGTGCTGCAATGGCGTGCGCGAGATCGCGGTGACCATAGTAGAGTGCATGAAGTGCCAACGAAACCCCTTGCACATCACAGAGAATCACGCCATTGTCATCACACACTGGGAGTGTCGCAAGCGTCGCACGCTCGTTGGCGTGTGCTGCATCGATTTGTGCTTGCACCAGATTTGCCCCAATCAATTATCACGAAACAATAATCATGGTTCACGTACGATGACGTGCAACGTTTGTCCATTATGCACACTGCAGGTAAACGAATACTCACCTGCACTTCGGTAGTATTGGCGAAACTGTTGACCTGGGGCGAGTGTCGTACCTGCTACGGTGACTGTACTCGCGCTCACGTTTTTGATGACGAGCACATCTTTAATGCCGCGGATGAGCGTGATTTGTGAGGGCAACGCCTGTTGTGGGTCGGTAATGGTGAGTTCGACTGTGCGCGCCGTTTCATACAACCAGTATCCGCTGGCTAGGGCACAGCCAATCAGTACAATGACGAATAGTAAACGACGCGCACGAGTAAACATCAACGTACCGTGACAGAAATCGTGACATCACCTGCTTGTGCAAACGTGAGTGTCAAATCGAACGTGTCGCCGGCGCGCAAATCACGGGTTAGCCCAATCATCATAATGTGGTATCCACCTGGTTGCAGTGTTTGAATGTTGTTGCCAGGGATGGGAATGCCGCCTTCAACAGGACGCATTTTCATCACTCCATCGACGTTTTCGACCATGTGCAACTCGAGGTTGCTTGCTACTACCCCAGTTACAGCTACCAGTGTGTCTGCCTCACCACCGTTGTTGATGATGACATAACTTGCACTGTTTTCTCCCTTGGTGCTTGGACGTGCCCACGGATCCGATAAGCGGATATTTTTGATCGAAGCTGCAATTGGTGCCTGCATGTCTGGTGTGGGCAGTACCATTTCACCACCGTTCATGTCGGTTTGGTGTTGCATTTTGTTCGCTGGTGAGTGCATTCCGCAGGCACTAATCGTTATGCTCAATAAAACCAGCAAACCAATCATGTGTCGTTTCATTATCTAAGTCCTTTTGTCGTCATTCATTGATTAACGCGCGAATATCGCTCTCGGTGTCATCGAGATTACTTGCGAATCCTACCAGTAAGCGGCGCATACCTTGTTTGTCAACAACAGTCATTGTGCTCGTGTGATCCATCGTGTATTTGAGTGCTGAATTGGCCAACTCTCGGCGAGTTGCCCCGGCTCCATAGGCAGCATAGGTGGCTTGTAGCGCTGCAGTATCACCACTGAGTGCCATGATGCGTGCATCAAAGCGCTCCACAAACCGTTTGAGTTTATCGGGCGTGTCACGCTCAGGATCTACTGTAATGAACACCATGCGTACGTCTTTGGCATCTTCACCCAGCCGATTGTAAAGGAGTTGCATGTCGGACAACGTCGCAGGGCAGACATCTGGACAATTGGTGAACCCAAAAAAAATTAGTACGACATTGCCACGCATCCCGCCGAGTGTTTGTGATTGATTGTTCTGATCAATCAAGGCAAAATCAAACGCACGATCTGGTGGGGCAAGTTGCGTGTTTTTGAATTCGTAGGTGCTACATGCACTCAAGCAACAAACTAGCACACAATACCAGCAGAGCAATCGAAGTCGAATCCGCATTTGCAGTCCTTTCTAATCGGCAAAGATGCACAATCATTAGGCAGACTTTGGCGGTGGTACAGGTGTGGTGAGGAAATAAGTTTGCCAGTGTGGGCTGGTGGAATGAAATGCTGTAGTTTGTGTGACATACAGCAATACGATGCTACTCGTGAGAACAAATAACGTCAGAGATGGTCCCCCTGATGGTGAATTTGAACCAAGTGTTGATGATCCAACTCCTTGGTCTACACCATGGAATTGCAGCTGACACACAAACTGTGCGGGGTGATGCATGGAAGCGACATGCATCGCACAATGACGCATACATGCCCATGGGAACGCTATGATAAACCAAACACTCAACACTAGCACAAAATGACGTGTACGTACGAACCGCATAGAACCTCCAGCGCTATTGTAGCGCAGAAGGTTGAATTGTACAAATAATCACGAAGTAGTGCGGGGTACAAGGAGTACCGCGATAATCATCGCAATACCACATGGGAGTGCGAGCGCCATGGCGGCTGACATTCCATGTGCATCTGCAACCCAACCCGTCAATGGAGTGCTGATGATAAACCCTAATTCGCCAAGTGCCATGATGCCACTGCTCAGGGCTGCACTTTTGGTGGGGTGTAGTCGTACACCAATTGAAATGGCTGTTGGTTGCGTGCCTGCTATCGCGGCACCCATCAAAATAAACGCGAACAACACCACATACTGATTGGGCACTGTGTAGAGGAGCACTGCCGACACACAAATACCCAAGGCACCACAAAAGAGGATAACTTTGGCACTGAAACGACTCACGAGCACCCCATTGATGAGGCGAAAGAGTGCAACAGCTGCTTGGAATGAGGCCAATGCGGCCCCACTGATTATTGGGTTTGCACCGAGCGAGTCAAGGTACAAGGGTGACCACGTTTGCCCAATGTTTTGTACAAACGTCACCAAAATCATCATGATGCCGAGCAACAACAAATCACGATATTGCGCAATATAACTGAATGAAGCAAGTGGATGACTTGCTTCTTCGATGACTCCTGAACTTGGAAAAGAAGCGAATAGGACACCGACCCATAGTGGAATGAGTGTAATGGCTGCTGCCCACATCACATCACCAAATGTCCATTGCCAGCTGAGAAAAACGCCACCAAGTAATGCTCCAACAATTGCAGCAATATTCCAAGATGCTTGGAATGCGTCAATGATGCGTTTGCGTCGTTCACGTTCCCAATCAATGATGACCGCGGTGCATGCAATCAAAAGCGCACCAAATCCGACCCCCCAGCCTATATTGACCGCGATTAACGTAGTGGTAGAAGGAAACACGGCTAGTGCTATGTGTGACACAAACATGATGGGGGTCGTGTACATTATCGTGTTGCGTGTGCCAATATACCCGACAAGACTACCTCCGACCATCATCGAAATCATGCTCAAGAATGCACCGATGACAGAAATGGCACCGAGGAGTGAATACGACATATTGAGCCTGGCAAGGAGGTCGATTGTAGCAACACCAATGGTGCCAAACGAATATGCGAGCTGCACGTTGATCAAGAGAGCGAGCACCATGGCAACATCGTGACTGCGGTGCATATAAAGCCGTTTGGTTGCCATGGAGACCTTTCGTTTGGTAAATCTTTAGTTGCGTGTGTCTTCACATAGTACGGCGAAACAGATCAATTTGCCAATTTGCGTAACCAGTGTTATCTCATACAATACAAAAAACCGCAATAACGTATGAGGGAAACAATGCCAACATATGTGGATGTCTTGGCTGCCGCTGAACGATTGCAGGATATTGCACACTATACGCCAGTCTTGCAGTCGCGGCGCTTTAATGCGCGTGTCGGTTGCAACGTTTATTTCAAAGCAGAGCATCTGCAACGAACTGGGTCATTTAAGTTTCGTGGAGCGTACAATGCATTGGTGCAGCTCTCTGCATCCGCAAAAAAAGCCGGAGTCATCGCGTTTTCGTCAGGTAATCATGCTCAAGGTGTGGCATTAGCGGCTAAATTGTTGGGAATACCCGCTGTCATTTGTATGCCAACGGATGCACCAGCAGTTAAAGTGGCGGCAACTGCTGCCTATGGTGCAGAAATCATCCACTATGACCGGCTTACACAAGACCGTGAACACGTGGCCAAAACGCACGCCGAGGCTCGTGGTTTGACGCTGATTCCACCCTACGATCATCACCACATTATTGCAGGACAAGGGACAGCCGTACTCGAGTTATGCGCACAAATTCCATATCTTGATGCCGTGCTGGTGCCGGTGGGTGGTGGTGGTTTGATCGCTGGGAGTGCAATTGCTGCGCATGCGCATAA
Source organism: Roseiflexaceae bacterium (assembly GCA_046303375.1). GTDB lineage: Bacteria > Chloroflexota > Chloroflexia > Chloroflexales > Roseiflexaceae > UBA965. The sequence goes on along the minus strand of JBKCGB010000071.1, from coordinate 28,900 downwards.
TCCACACTTGCACGTTATTGGTGTAGAGCCAGCACAAGCCGCTGATACGTATCAGTCGTTGTTGGCGCAAACACGTGTGACTATTCCTGCGCCAGATACCATTGCTGATGGACTCCGAATTACGACCCCGGGTGCACTTACTTTCCCGATTGTGCAGCAGCATGTGTCTCAAATTATTACTGTGAGTGAAGCCGAAATCAGTGCTGGCACACAAAGTGTGTTGTTGACGCTCAAGCAACTCATCGAACCGAGTGCTGGTACAGGGCCTGGTGCACTGCTTGCAGGAAAGGTCCCTACGACATTGCGCAACGTGGGAGTGATTCTGTGTGGTGGAAACATCGAACCACCCGTGCTTGCGTCAATTCTCACATCACCGAGTCTCTGGTGAGGCATACCACACCAAAGCATCGGTAAAGGCTACCACACTAAACGTGTCGGTGAATGCCCCACCTAGGCATTCGCCAAGCGCAGGGTTAATAGCATATTCCCATACATCATTCTTGCCACCTGGTGTACGGGCATAGATGTGATATGGCGTGCAAAATACCGCGCTCGCATCATCGCCAACGGTGAGGAGAAGACTTTGAGCACGTAGTGGCGTGGTGTGATACTGGTGCTGGCCATACATCCACACAAAGGTGGCACGACTGCCGTAGCCGCTATAGAGTTGCCAAGCCACGCCCTCGATTGTCACACCACTGAGCTGTGGAAAAAACATCGTAACGTGTGCTGCATCCCAATCAATTGTACGGATTTCAGTGGGAACAAATTCTTCGACATCGAGTTGCGTCATGCTGTGTCCAATTCGCCGATAGATGAATCCATCGGCACCGCTAATCAGGGCAGCACCTTCATATTGTGCAGATGGATTCCCAGCAAACAGTGGCAATCGCCCCCCATCTGCGACATCAAATGCTTGGTTTGCAAGCACAATTATCGTTCCATCTGGACTCAACAGTGGTGGGAATTCATTGTATCCATCGATTGCCACTGTCGCCCACTTTGCCGTGCCGCGTGCATCAAAGAATTCGATACGATCGACCACCGTGACTGCAACATTGCCTGCGGCATCAATGATTGCACCACTCGTTGCTTGCCCCCGCGTCGTGGTACGATATTGCAGCGCTACCTGCCCATGTGAGTCAATGTGCAAAAGTTCACCGTGTGCTCCTACCACCACCACATTCCCTGAAGTGTCAATAGCCGGATTACCGATTGGAGAAAAAGGAAGTGTGATTGACGTAACGCTACCTTCCTGCCACTTCAACAACGTATCTCCCGCATAGACATAGATATCATCACGAGCACTCACAATAGGTGCACTTGTGAGTGCTCGTGGTGCATGCAAGATGACGGCTTGATATGGTGCATATGGATCTGCACTGCGAAAGCTTTGACTTGCATCGCCGCCATACATCCCCCATGGGTTCACCCGTTGCAGAATGACTGGTGCAGGTCGGTTGTCAGCATGCACTGTGACGGGTGTTGGGGTAAGTAACCAGTACGCGAATCCACCAATGCCTCCCAGCACCATGAGTAGCCATACCGCAGCGCGACGAGCAATCCACCATTCGACATCTGTGCGGAGTGCATGCAGCCATGCCGGGAGTCGTCGAGGCAATCCTTGTGGTTGAATGAGCAAGAACTGTAAACCCACGATGATACAGCCGATATAGGTTGCTGTTGTGATTAACGCTTCAGGTCGTAATACGCGTTCGAAGCTTGTGGCGAGGAGTTGTCCCAGCTCCGGATAATCGGCAGCCCGTGCACCAATTGGTACTGCGTCACCTGCCACAATCATCCAGGTAGCACCACCGACGAAGTACCCGAGAAAGCCGACCATGGCAAGGAGTGTCAGCGCGGCACTCATTTCTCGTAGCAACAGTCGTTGCAACTGAGCACCTATGAGACGGCCACCATGCCGCACCATGATGCTCAGGTGCTGGTCGCCACTGCTCACTGCGGCATGATAGTATGGCTGTTGTTGCAATTGCGTTAAATGATAGGTGATTTCTTTTGCCACATCTCCCCAACTGTTCCACGTCAGTGCCACAACAAAGATTCCAAGTGTGGTGTTTGGGCTGAGTGTCAGCACTAAAAGTGCACCCACAAAGGCGGGTAGTGCTGCGAAGACAGCGGTAATCAATCTCACGGACATGCGTACGGCATATGGTGCAGTGACCGCAAGAATGCCAGCCACACATCCAATGCTGAGACGCAACAACGCCACAATCACGATTGTGAGCATGGTGGGTTTGGTGCCAACGAGTAAACGACTGAGAATGTCTCTGCCGTACTGATCCGAACCAAGTGCAAATCCGGGTGTGGCTATCGGGAAGGGTGGCGTGATAATCGTATCACCGTCGATATACACTGCATGACGTTCGCGTGCAGGGTGTGGAGCAAGCGCTTCGCCAAACATGGTGATACTTGCAACTGCTATCAGAATAAGCCAGCCAATGATGAGGTGGGCTTTCATGACAGCTCCGTTTGGGCTGAGGTTTGCTCGTGGCGAGGCGTGGTGATTGCACGTACACATTCGCCGCAGAAGTACAAGATCATGAAGCCAACAATACATGCCGCAATTACGCTGCTTGACATGGATATGGGGAGTGCTATCGCATTACTCATACGTGGGGCGATGACTGCGCTTGCAAAGAGATGCCCGATCCCTTGCCAACGAAACAAATATTCAATCACGATTAATTCGGCAAGCATGATGCGTAGAGTGGACACACTTGCCAGCATGATAGTTTGTTGTTGGGCTGGCCAGATGTGATGCAACAACAGGTATCTTTCATCAATTCCTTTGGCTCGGACTGCCACGATATGTGGTTTGAGATACTCATCATGAAGTGCGAGTGCGGTGAGATGACTAATGCTACACAGTGACCGAATACAGAGTGCGCAGAGCGGAATGAAGAGATGTATGTCCCACCCAAATCCTTGCAGTGGAACAGGGAGGTTGTAGGACGTGTAGATGAGTACGTAGTACATCAGTGCGATGCTGCCACTTGCAAAAAAGAGTGCCGGAAGTGCTGCACCCGTGCTGGTCAATGTGCTAAACCACGCCGGTAGGGCACCCCTTTGCCGATGAACAATGGAAGTACCACACCAGATGCCACCACATAGCGCCAGCGTGGCTGCAAAGACATACAACCCTGCACTGCGGATGAATGCATCAATAATGGTGTTCATGAATGGGGTTTCACTGCCTGGCATATCCGAGGTGCCCTGCGTGAGTTGAGTGAGTTCTGTGCGATATGCCACGAAGGATCGGTTAATATCAACTTCCAATTGATTGCGATTTGCACGCAGTAGCTCGCCATATAAAAACCCCACTCCATGTGCCAATGGCATACACGCAATACACAGCACGATTATTCGTATGAGGCGTAATACGGGATGATTCATCGACTTCTCTTTGTGTTTTGCATATCCATGCGTCGTTTGTGAGTGCACCTGAGTATCGTCGCTACGCAGATATCCACGCCTGCATGTGTGTAGTCGAGCCTGTGATGATTGCCCGAGCCACATGTTTCGCACAAATACTCCCCACGATGTTGCCCGTGCCGTTGTATGCGCCACACACCCATACGCGTGGTGCAACTTGGGTTATCAACGGTCGGATATCATCCGATCGGTATGACACCGACGCCCCCCAACGATGAGTGATTGCCGCACTGCTACCGATTACCGTACGCAGGATTGTTTCGATGCTCATTTGCACTTCTGGCGTGGGCAATGTACCGAATCCCCATTCAGATGTCACGTATTTGTCACGACTGCCACCTACGACAATGCGTCCATCAGGAAGTTGTTGCCAATAATCATAGCCATACCGCGCATACACTGGTCGCGGGAGTACGATAGTGTGGTCTGGCGCAGTACCAAGCATTTGCAGTCTGGTAGTGCGCACCTGTTGTTGCAGGATGGGCAAGATGCGCTCAAGCTGTCCATCAACGGCCACAATAATCTGGTTACACCTGATGGTATGGCCATTGGCAGTGAGTTGACCACTCTCGATACTTGTGGCACGTGTCCGTTCATATAAGCGTATACCAATATTTCGCAGGTGGGTTGCAATTCTACGCACGCGTTTTAATGGTTGAAATGCTCCATCATGTGGAAACAGTAGCCCTTTGCCTTCGCTTCCCTCATACCATTCAACGGCCAATCCGTCTTGACGCATGCGTACATATTGCGCCACGCAGTCTGAGTATTCATTTGCATCTGTGGCAATACGCAAAGAGCCGACCTGACGAAAGAGTGGTTCGTGTTGTGCAACAAGTGCAATTTCTTCAATCGTTTCTTGGTAGAGTGCAGTCGCAGTAGTGGCACCCAGTGATGCCACTGCTTCGTGATGAAACGCAGCGATACCAGCCAATATAAAGCCGCCATTGCTCCCTGCTGCCGCACCGCCAACCATACCAGCATCGATACCAACTACATCTACACCATGTGCTGCTAACAATTCAATGGCAGCTAACCCGCTCCCACCCAGGCCAACTACACACACATCACACGTTATATTGCGTTGCAAAGATTCGCAAGCAATCCATCCCTCATCGTTCCACAATACATCATTCATGCTGTGTTTTCCATATGTGTATCCGTAGTACTCATAGCGTATCATATGTGTCGGACTCCATGCATTCAATACGTGTATAAATCCACGTATAATTAAGGCACAAACGTATATTGATAAGAGGAAGCCATGCTATCAGCGGATAAACCGATTTTACTCAACGATGCCGATATCATTGCAGTTGTACAGCGTGAATATGCACTGACGCCTATAGTTAAACGCCTTCCGGGTGAATACGATACCAACGCACTGCTCGTTGCGCCCGATGGCCGCCACTATGTACTGAAAGTGATGCACCCGCATCGTGAGACTGCGTTCGTAGAAATGCAAATTGCTGCACTCATGCATATTCGTACCCATGCAACGACAATCCCTGTACAGCGGGTGGTCCCGCAGCAATCTGGGAAGTCTTGGTCAGTGTGTCAGATTGCTGGCAATGCGCATATCGTCTGGATGCTCGAGTATCTTGATGGCACGTTGTTTGCAGACGCCAATCCGATTGATGATGTGTTGATCGCAGATCTGGGGCGCGTGCTAGGTCAGCTTGCTCACGTACTTCAATCGTTTGTGCATCCGGCCACACATCGTTCACTAGAATGGGATGTAATGCGTGGTGCATGGATTGCTGACTCGCTAGATACATTCACCGATGATGCACAGCGTCAACTTGTTACACAGCATCTTGAGCGTTTTAACGCAACACTTGCTACACACGCCTCAGCACTGCGCTATGGTGTGATTCATGGCGATGCCAACGACTACAACGTAGTTGTAGGGCGACCTGGCTATATGGCACGTGCGGTGACTGGTCTTTTGGATTTTGGTGACATGATGCATACTGCTGTGGTCAGTGAATTGGCAATTGCTGCTGCATATGCAGTGATGCGCCATCCACAACCACTCGATGCACTGATGGTGATGGTGGCAGCGTTTCATGCACAATTTCCGCTGAATGAAGCCGAAATCGCGGTGCTATTTGATCTGGTTTGTATGCGTCTTTGTATCAGTGTGACTGTATCGTCTATTCGAAAACGTGAGCGTCCAGATGATCCGTATATGAGTGTCAGTGAAGCTCCTGCGTGGGCACTCCTTGCGGTGTTTACCGCTGCGCATCCACGTATGATTCATTATCGGCTACGAGCTGCGTGTGGTTTGGTGCCTGTCCCGCAGCATGATGCGGTGGTATCTTGGATAGCGCGCCAATCAACTGCACCGATTTTGGGGCGTGAATTAGCCGCTCATGAGACGGTGGCACTCGACCTCAGTGTGGGTAGTACGGTGCTCGGTGCTGATCCACGCAATGCCACGATGCCACGTTTTGCACACGTGATTGAATCCTACATGGATGGTCGTATCGGTATAGGTGGCTACCTCGAACCACGCTTGATATATACGACTGATCGCTATGCTTCAGCTGACGATGTTATTAGCGAACGGCGCACACTCCATCTTGCAATTGATTTTTGGGGGCCAGCCGGTACGCCAGTCCATGCGGTCTTACCAGGGCGTGTTTATATGCTCGAGTATCTACCTGCGCACCTCGATTATGGGTATTTGACCATTCTTGAGCATCATACTGACACAGGGATACCGTTTTATACCGTTTATGGTCATCTGAGTGATGAATCAATGCGTACATTGATTGTGGGGCAGCAAGTTGCCGCTGGTCAACGTATCGGAAGTTTTGGTGTGCCAGATGTGAACGGCAAATGGCCGACGCATGTGCATTTTCAAATCATCTTGGATTTTCTTGACATGGGCCGTGACTTTCCTGGTGTGGGGTATGCATCACAACAGCGTATATGGGAGTCACTTTCCCCCAGCCCTAATCTGCTTCTGCGTATGGATGCGGAGCGCTTTCCACCAGCGCAAATACCGCTGACGACGACACTCGCTGAACGGCGGCAACGTATTGGCAGGAATCTCAGTATTTCATATAAGCGGCCGCTCAAAATAGTACGCGGTTGGCGCCAGTATCTCTACGATAGTACGGGGCGAGTATATATTGATGCCTACAACAACGTGGCGCATGTGGGGCATTGTCACCCGCGAGTCGTGCAGGCTGCCACATCTCAGTATGCGTTATTGAGCACTAATACGCGCTATCTCAACGATCAAATGCAAACCTATGCCCGACGTTTGACTGCGACATTGCCAGCTGAACTCGAAGTGTGCTATTTTGTGAATTCTGCGAGTGAGGCTAATGAGCTTGCAATACGCTTGATGAAAGCATATACCTGTGCACAAGACATCATTGTATTGGAATCTGCATATCATGGTCATACCAGTACACTGATTGACATAAGTCCTTATAAACATGATGGCCCAGGGGGAACAGGTGCCCCGGACTGGGTGCATACTGCGCCTATTCCTGATGATTATCGAGGGCCGTTCAAGCGTAATGATGCGATGGCAGGTGCCAAATATGCTGCCCAAGTCCAAGATGTAATTGCACGCATTCATGCCAAGGGGCGCAAATTGGGTGGCTATATTGCTGAAACATTGCCGAGTGTGGGTGGACAAATCGTTTTACCGCCTGGGTATCTTGCCGATGTCTATACGTATGTACGTGCTGCTGGCGGGGTCTGCATGGCTGACGAAGTCCAAGTCGGATTTGGCCGTATTGGCACACACTTTTGGGCATTCGAAGCGCACGGTGTGGTGCCTGATATTGTCATCATGGGGAAGCCAATAGGAAATGGGCAACCTATGGGTGCCGTCGTTACGACGCGTGCCATTGCAGATGCATTTGATAACGGCATGGAGTATTTTGCGACGTTTGGTGGCAACAACGTATCAATGGCAGCTGGCTTGGCCGTGCTCGATGTGCTGCGCGATGAACCACACCAACACAATGCATTGACAGTTGGCAACCACCTCTTGGCAGGGCTACGTGCAATTGCGCCACATCACCGCATGATCGGCGATGTGCGTGGTGCAGGTTTGTTTCTCGGTGTCGAGCTTGTGCGTGATCATGTCACACTTGAGCCGGGCGAAAGTGAAGCATCGTATGTGTCGAATCGATTGCGCGATTATGGCATACTTGCCGGGACTGATGGCCCGTTTCACAACGTTGTCAAAATCCGTCCTCCGATGCCATTTGATAGTGGGAACGCTGATTATCTGTTGGAATGTTTCGATCGGATTATGCGTGAGGATGCAGTACGGTAAACCTGCCGCATGATTCGCCTAATTAATGTGTGTTACACTGACTGTGCAAGAGTCACAAGGAGGTCTACCATGATTGCGACACAACCGTTTGGTCGGATTGGACACATGAGCACCAAAACGATATTTGGTGCAGCTGCGCTTAGTAATGTTGACCAACGTGTGGCTGACAACACCTTGCAAGATTTGTTGCGCTTTGGCATTAATCATATTGATACTGCTGCCAGTTATGGCGATTCAGAAGATCGCATCAAGCCGTGGCTCCGAGATGGGCGACGCGATCAGTTTTTCTTGGCAACCAAAACTGGCGAACGCACCTATACTGCGGCTCGTGATCAAATTCGTACGTCACTCAAGCGTATGGGAGTCAGTCACATTGACCTCATCCAGCTACACAATCTTGTCGACGAACACGAATGGCAAATTGCAATGGGGCCGGACGGCGCACTCAAAGCGTGCATCGAAGCGCAAAAGGCCGGTGTGGTGAAATATATTGGTGTGACCGGTCATGGTTTACCAGTCGCCAAACGCCACTTCCAATCACTTGAGCAATTTGATTTTGATAGTGTATTGCTGCCCTATAGCTACATTCTCATGCAGAATCCCGAATATGCGTTGGACTTTGAACGACTCTTGAATCGATGCCGTGAACGAAACGTAGCGGTACAGACAATCAAAGCAATCGTGCGTCGCCCATGGCCCGAAGGTGTCGATCGCAATAGTTCCACATGGTATGAACCACTCACTGAACAAACACACATTGATACGGCAGTGCATTGGGTGCTCAGCCGCAAAGGAATATTCCTCAACACAGTTGGAGATGTGACTATTTTGCCACGTGTGTTTGATGCAGCTACACGCTATGTGCATGCGCCCTCAGATTTAGCGATGGAGCAACTCTTGAAGCTCCAAGAGATGGCACCACTCTTTCCTGCATAAGTAAAGGAATACTGTGATGTACGATACACATGTACAGACTTTTGCAACCCAAGGATATACGGTTGTGCGTGGACTGTATTCACGCCACGAAGTAGACACGTTGTTGGCGCACTACATGCAAATGAATGAAGAAAAGCGCCAAAAAGGTGATACAAGTGCCATCAAAGATGCGCAAGACCCGCTCAAACGCTATCCGCGCATGCTCCAAATGCATCGCTGGGATGATGTCAGTCTCAAGTTCTTGCTCGATGTGCGGTTGCGTGATGTGATGACGGCGATTTTGGGGAGCGAACCATACGCAGTACAGACGATGATTTATTACAAGCCACCATCGGCACGTGGTCAAGCACTTCATCAGGATCAATATTACTTGCGTGTCGAGCCTGGGACGTGTTGTGCGGCCTGGTTGGCACTCGATGACTGCGATGAAGCAAATGGCTGCTTGCAAGTTGTACCGGGTAGTCATGCATTGCCCGTGCTCTGTACGACTGCAGCTGATACTACGCAAAGCTTCACAGACGTTACAGTGCCAGTGCCAGAAGGCATGACCGTGCAACCGATCATTATGCAGGCTGGCGATGTGCTCTTTTTTAATGGTCAGCTGATTCATGGTAGTCTGCCAAACACCAGTACAGATCGCTTTCGTCGTTCACTGATTGGTCATTATGTGGTCGGCGAAGCGGAGAAAGTATATAAGTGGTACCATCCAGCGCTCAAATTCGACGGCACTGAAATGTCGCTTGCTGAGAGCCAAGACGGCAGCGAATGTGGGGTGTGGGTAGAACATGATGGTACTCGTACCGTTGAGATGATAGGTGTAACCAAAGCGGTAGGAGTTGCACAATAGAGCCCGGCATGTGACGCAGGCTGCCGGAGTAGCACCGGTAGCCTGCGTTTTGTTATGAATAAAGGAGTGTGTGTGTTTTTTAGTCAATTACACCAACAACTTGCATCCGGTCGGATAGTGGTTACTGGTGAAATTGCACCACCCCGTGGTGCGAATGCAACAGCATTACTCAACATTGCTTCACAGCTGGCACCTGCCGTTGATGCTTTGAATCTTACAGATAACCAGCGTGGACTAGGTCGCATGTCTGCCATGAGTGCTGCCATCTTTTTGCGTCAACACGGTTATGAGGTCATTGCACAAATGACCTGTCAACACCGTAATCGTATAGCTCTCCAAGCGGATGCCCTAGGCGGAGCAGCATGTGGTGTCACAAATATCCTGGCAATGACTGGTGACCATCCCAAGATTGGTGATCATCCCGATGCAAAAAATGTGCTCGACTTGAACTCATTTCAGCTCATCAAAACATTGCGTACACTCCGCGATCAAAAGACATTTTCGTCAGGCACGATGCTCTCTGAAGCGCCATCTTTTTATATAGGTGGTGTGGCTAATCCCAACATCGAAAAGGCGACACGCCTTGAACGCAAAATAGAATTTGGTGCAGAGTTTATTCAGACACAAATCATCTTTGATGTGCAGCGATTTGCAGAATGGATGAACGATGTGCGTGCACTTGGGCTGCATCAGCGAGCAGCCATTATGGCTGGTGTCATGGTGATTAAATCGGCGCAATCAGCACGATTTTTGCGTGATCACTTGCCTGGTTCGCGCGTGCCAGAGTCGATTATTGACCGGATGCAGGCTGCAAGCGACCCTGAAGCAGAGGGTGTGGCTATTGCGGCTGAACTCTGTCAGCAGTTACTTGCTATTGATGGGGTGCGTGGAGTTCATATCATGTCGGTGGGCTGGACCAAAGCGATTCCAATGGTGGTTGCGCAGGCTGGTTTACAGCAGCGCTAAAGGCGAAGTGTAGGTGCATCATGCGTGTCCTGAAATTCGGTGGTATTGCCTTTGCTGATGCGCAACGGATGCGTGAATCAGTCAAAATTGTACGTGAACTGCATCGTACGGCGGGTACAACACCGGCAGTGGTGTGCAGCGCACTCCCAGGTATCACCGATGCTTTGCTGCGTGCGGCGCGAGCGGCAGTCCATGGTGGTGAGACTGAGACGGATGTGGTGCGCCGTGAACTATGGAATCGCCATCGCCAAATTGCTGAAAAAATGGTCACTGATGACTGGGAACGCGAAATGCTGTTCCAGAAACTCTCCGAACTACTCAAGCAACTTGATCGATTGACACGTGCAATGGCCACACTTGGCGAGTATTCTCCTCGTGGCATTGATGCAATCGCAAGTCTCGGAGAGCGCTTTGCTGCTCATCTTGTTGCCGTGATTCTGCGTCAAAATGGTGTTGCCGCGCAAATGTTTGATGCGACTGAACTGATTGTCACGGACGATCACTTTGGCTCTGCACGTGCGTTTGTAGACGATTCACTGCAACGAATCCGTGAACGTCTGTTGCCGACCATGCAAGCTGGGATTGTGCCGGTGGTGACCGGCTACACGGGAGCCACACGTGCTGGTGTTGTCACCACGCTTGGACGTGGGGGTGGTGATTATACGGCGGCCTTAATTGGTGCGGCCCTCGATGTCGAAGAAGTCTGCCTCTGGACCGATGTGAATGGGATTTTAACAGCTGACCCAAAAATCGTCTCTGATGCCATGACGCTTCCAAAGCTCACCTATGCTGAAGCTGCTGAAATGGCCACCCTTTCTGGGTCTGAAATTCTCCATATTCGCACACTCATGCCACTTGCATCTCGACGTATTCCTCTGCGCATTGCAAATATATACGAGCCGATGTTGGTCGGCACCGTTGTTTCGGATGAACCACTGGGGAATCATGCCTCGGCGGCCATCATTTCTACACGTGGGCTCTCACTTGTGGCTGCCTCCGCTAGCCCACTCCCGACTGTTCATGATGCATGGACCCAAGAATACGCCAGTGCCGTCACTACGCGCCTTGCTCGCTCTGGTATTGAGACACTCCTGGTGCATCAAAGCGATCTTGATCGCACATTGATGGTGCTAGTGCGCCAACCAGATGCCACTTATACTGCCGAGATTTTCGCCGAAGCATTCACGGAGGGGTATCAGATTACTCATATCACACCGGTAGCGTTAGTTTCTGTGATTAGTGCAGCCCACGGTGGCGCATTGGTTCCCATGGTCGGGTTGGCACTCGGTACCGCTCAAATTCATCCACTCGTGGTTGCGCGTACCGTGTTTGGTCATTATATGTCGTTTGTGTTGCCAGATGACGAAGTTGTCTCGGCAGTACAGACGTTACATCGTGATCTACAATTCCATGCGTAAATCGCGCGCTAATGCCTCAAAAAGTGCTCGACTTGCAACGGTAGTTGAGCGGTCGCTACGCTGAATCAGTGCCATTTGTCGTGTGAGCACTGGTGCCGATAGTGGGCGTGCGACGATTTCTTCATTACCCCGAATCGCCAATTGTGGCACAATGGCTACTCCGAGACCTGCTGCTGCAAGCTCGAGCAATAAGCCTACATCACCACCATCGAGTGCGATTTTTGGTGTGAATCCGGCTGTTTTACATGCCGAAATAATGGTGTTGTGCATTTCATAGACCGCTGGATACAGTAAAAATGATTCATCGCTGAGCATCTCGAGTGCGATCTGCGTGTGTTGTGCAAGTGGGTGCGTGCGATGCATGACCACCACCAAAGGCTCATCAAAGAGAATTTCTATGTGATGGTGTCGCGTTGGGACAGGCATTGTGACCACTGCGATGTCGATTTCACCCAAATCAAGGTGCGTCAAAAGTTGTGAAGTACCACCTTGTTCGATGCGGAGTTCTACTGCAGGATGCAACGCCCGAAATCGTGCGAGCGCAGGTGGCAAAAGCCGTTGTCCAATGGTGGGTGGCGCCCCAATACGTACTCGCCCAGCAGTGGCGTGACGTCGCGCTTGCATACTCATCTGCGCATCAGTGATTTCTGCCAGGATGCGATGTGCATGCCCGAGCAGAACCTCCCCTGCTTCGGTTAGTCTGATGTTGCGTCCTACTTTTTGCAGGAGCGCGACACCACCACACGATTGTTCGAGCTCTCGGATTGCACGACTCACCGCCGGCTGTGCCAGGTGTAACGTCTGTGCTGCTTTGCTTACATGCAAGTGTGTTGCTACTGCCATAAATACTCGTAAATGCTGAATGTCCATAAGTGCTCCTGCTTGCTAGCTATCTGACTTTAATTATAACAAAAATGATATAAATAATTTGTGATTTGGTATTTGTGCGAATATGTACAAAGCTGGTACTATAGATGCAGGTCAAGCAGACGACTCGGAGGAGATGAGTATGACACACTTTTTATTACGAGTCGATCGCACGGTGACGTGCTGGATGCAACGCAACGCAACGACGCTTTTGCGCTGGTCGATGGGAATCGTGTTTGTGTGGTTTGGAGCGCTCAAATTGATACCCGGATTAAGTCCTGCAGATGGACTCATCCGTGCGTCGTTAAGTTTTTTGCCTTTAGAATATTTCATGCCAGTGCTCGCGTTCTGGGAGATTGCAATCGGCATTGGATTCTTGCTTGGGCGTGGGATGCGTGTCACCATCATGCTGTTATTTTTGCAAATGGGTGGGACGCTGTTGCCGCTAGTGTTGACACCTGAGCTGGTGTGGACTGCCTTTCCTTTTGTGTTGACACTCGAAGGGCAGTACATCATCAAAAATCTCGTATTGGTAAGTGCTGCAGTTGCTATTGGGAGTCGGTTGCGTGCTGACGAATCATTCGACGTCTGGCAAGCACCCCAATAATTCTCGTGCCGTGCACTGATGACACCGTGTGGTACTGCCACACGGTGTCATGCTGTTTCTTTGCGGAAAACTAGAATAAACTGATGAGTTTGATTGGCTACAAACGTATGTGGATAACCGAATGGGAACAGATTAATATTCGCATCATGCCATATTCGGTAGCCACGAAAGCGCATCGATTTGAGTACATTCATCGCATTGACCACATCTGCGTGGAGCATATTGTGGTGTTGTGCATCCGGTTGCATATCTTTGATAAAGATTGCCATATGACCGTGTTCACGCAGTTGTTGACTACACAGTGTCATGGTTTGCACCAGCGACGTAAAAAAATGCTCACTTTGCATATTTCCCAGGTCTCGCGTATCGTCGCTAAAGGGTGTAGCCGCAGATTGGCCACGTTTGGCGCGGTGTCCGGTACGCCGTCGATTCAACATGGATAGGTATGGCGGATCTGCGACGACAAAGTCAAAAAGACCATCAGAAAGCTGAGAATAGATTGTAGACGTGCTTGCATCGCCGACGTGATACGGTAGCTGTGGCATACCAAGTGTTTCTGCTACATCGTGGTAGAGTTGGAGGTATTCCGCGTTCAAGTCGATTCCTTCCCCCCAGCGATCGGTCATAGCACACGCAAGTAGGCTACTCCCAGTACCACAGAATGGGTCGAGTACACGTCCATGTCGTTTGGTAAAAAAACGAATCAACTCGGCGATGAGCTGCGGTGGTTTGGGCGACGGATGGCGTTTGCGCAGTTGATGAGCCATGCTCTGTAGCCCACGGGCTGGGTAGTGTGTACTCAGCACCGAACTGAGCGCATACGTCCATTCTTTGCTTGTCATATCGTTGAGTTTGTTGCGTGGGTCGTATAATGAATGGGAATCATCATTTGTCATTGGTATATCCACTGTGCATATTGTCTATCTCTACAAAGACTATTGGCCGGTCATGGGGGGCATCGAGTCCCATCTGCGCACCTTAGCAGAGGGTGTTGCTGCTGCTGGACACCGCGTCAGTGTAGTGGTCTGTCAACCAGCAGCGGGCGCCATTGCTCCCACTGAACTACACAACGGCGTGGCCATTTACCGAGTGCCGCGCCATCTCGATATTTCATCCTCTGCATTCTCATTTGCGCTTGCTTCTATTGTACGCCAGCTTCAACCAGACGTGGTGCATCTGCAGATGCCGTGGCCAGGTGGTGACTTGGCATTGCTAGGGAGCGATACGCCTTTGGTGGTCACTTACCAGAGCGATATTGTACGTCAGCACGTGCTCCGCTATGTGTATGCACCACTGTTGCAGCATACCCTATCACGTGCGCGAGCGATTGTTGCTACCAGTCCTCAGTATCGCGATTCGTCACCGTGGTTATTGCGCTTTGTCGAAAAATGTGTGGTCATTCCATTGGCAATACACGCCCCACCTTACCCGGATAGCGACCGTATCGCCTACTGGCAAGCACGTTTTCCTAATTCATGTGCACTCTGGGTTGGGCGTATGCGTTATTACAAAGGGTTACACACGTTAATGGATGCCATGCGTGACACACCTGCAGAAATGCCCCTGGTTTTAGTCGGTGATGGCCCTTTGGCTGGTGAGCTGCAACACAATGCACGCCAATACGGTATCGCATCGCGCGTGCATTTTGTGGGATCTTTGTCTGACGAAGAGGTACACGCACTCCATCGAGTTGCTCGATTTTTCGTCTTCCCTTCACAAGTGCGTGCAGAAGCATTCGGGCTGTCGCTCCTCGAAGCCATGACTGCCGGTTTGCCTGCGATTACCTGCGAAATCGGTACGGCGACGAGTTTTGTCAACCAGCACATGCAGACAGGAATCGTTGTTGCACCCGCTGACGCATCAGCACTTGCGCATGCCATGACGCTGCTTTGGTCTGATACCGCATTGTGTCACCGGTATGCTGAGCACGCATCACGCTGGACCGCTGCGCACTTTCGTGTGACACAGATGGTTGCAGACACCATTACGCTCTATCAGCGCATTCTCACATAATCAAAACAAAAGTGCTGCAAGTTGACGTCGCGCCTCAGGGACGAGCGGGTGAGCATCGCCGAGGATGGTAAAGAGCGCCAACAGGGTGGTCCGTGCCAAATCGTTTTCCCATTTGCGGTCCGTGCCAACAATCTGTAAGAGTACATCTACGGTGTGTGCGTCATTGTGCTGACAGAATGCGTGCATTGCTTCGGCAAAACGTTGAGCAGTTGGATGTGACTCGACTACCACACTGCTCTGAATGCCTTGTGCGAGCATGCGCCATGCCTGTGCACGTGAATAGAGCGGACTATGACTCGGAATTTGCTGCAAATAGTCCATGGCGGCATGGTCGTTGCTACGTACTAGCAGACCAGCGTAGACTAGTAGTGCTTCTGTGTGTTGTGGGTGTGTACTCACAAAACTTGCCAGTTGCGCTTTGGCTGCGTGCGGATTACTGGCTGCGAGTGCAATAAGTGTGCTGAGTTGTGTATCTGCTGCATCAGGAATAATGCGTTTGAGCCATGTGCGAATTTGTGATTCTGGGATGGCACCAGTGAATTGTTCGGAGATGGCGCCGTTCTTAAATGCTTTAACTGCAGGGATACCTTGAACGCCGTATTGTTGTGCGATACGTTGATTGTTGTCTACGTTGATTTTGGCGAGGAGCCATGCACCATCACTCTCTTGCGCGAGTCGTTCGAGGATGGGTCCAAGTGTTCGACAAGGTCCGCACCATGGTGCCCAAAAATCAACGATTACTGGGCGGATTGATGATTGTGCAATCACTGCGTCTTGGAAGTCTGCTGCATCTACGTCAATGACTGACTCACTGATTCTGTCGCTCATCGAATTGTTCCTTATGCGGTTGGATTAGTGGCTGATTCAATGGATTTGAAGCGGTAGCCCACTCCGCGTTCCGTCAAAATGTAGACGGGATTTGCGGGATCGAGCTCGATTTTCTGGCGTAAATAGGTTACATACAGCCGTAGGTAGTGTGTTTCGTCGTGGTATTCTGGCCCCCACACCTTGGCGAGGAGCTCGTTGTGAGACATCACAAATCCTGCACGCTGCACTAAGTGGTAGAGTAGTCTGTACTCGGTTGGTCGCAAGTTTATGCGTTCGCCATTAATGAGTACTTCGCGCTTATTGAAATCTATTTGCAAGCGTTCATCGACAATAATATGACCTGGTGTGCTCGGCGCTGGCAAGTAGTGTCGTCGCAACACGGCACGCACACGACTGATGAGTTCACGATGACTAAATGGTTTGCCCACATAATCGTCTGCGCCCAGTTCGAGTCCTTTGATGCGATCGTTCTCTTCATCTTTTGCAGTCAACATAATGACAGGGACTTGTGATGCAGTGCGGATACGGCGCAGGGTTTCAAACCCATCCATACCTGGCATCATCACATCGAGGATTACGACTTCGGGCATTTCCTCACGGATTAAGTCGAGTGCTTCACGACCGTTGCTCGCAGTAATGACACGTACGCCTTCTGATTCAAGGTTCATGCGTACAAGTCCGGTTAGCCTAATTTCATCATCTACGACGAGTATAAGTTTGTCACGTAAATCATTCATGATTGGTTTCCTTTGTGAGCTCGATGACTTCATGCTTGTCGTCAGTAGTTTGCCCATCGAGACGAGTTATTGCTAGCGGGATAGAAAAGAAAAATCGTGCACCTTGACCAATACGACTTTCCACCCAGATGTGTCCATGATGTGCTTCAATGATCGCTTTGGCCATAAAGAGACCAAGCCCAAAACCTTGTGTTTCTCGGCGTAAGCGATTGTCGATGCGATAGAATCGATCAAAGATGCGTATTTGCTCTTCAGCGGGGATACCCACACCTTGATCACTGATGGAGATAATCGCCATGCCGTTGTCTGGCCGTGCATGGATGCGTATCACCCCACCATTGGGGCTGTATTTTATTGCATTGTTGATGAGATTTTCACAGACAATGCGAATTCGCTCACGATCAGCGTACACATCTGGCATATCATCTGTTATACGAATTTCAAAGGAAATGTGTTGCGCCAATGCAGGTGCTGCAAAGCGTTGACAAATGTGTTCGATAAGTGGTTTGATGTTCCACGCATGCACTTCAAGTGGCATCGCATTGAGTTGAATGTGTGAAACATCCAGCAACGAATTAATCTCGCGCGTGAGGCGGTCAGCTTCGTCAATAATAATATCGAGGCTCTCCTTGATTTGTCTCGGCTTCCACTTGATATCGGTGCGTGCCAACATTTCTGCATATCCACGAATAATACTCACTGGCGTTTTGAGTTCATGCGAAACCACAGAAATGAATGTGTTTTGCATTTCTGACTCGATTTTTTGTTGTGTGATATCGCGGATATGCACGATTGCCCCGGCGAAATGTTCTTGGGCATCACGCTGAATGGTATAGGTACTCTGGATATATCGGCGCCGTCCATCACGTGCAGTGATCCAGCCTTCGGCCTGAACCAAGCTCCCTACGGTGGGGCGTTGCAGTGGGCAGTCGACGCGACAGAGATTTTCACCATCCACGCTTTCGATGCCTACAACTTCGGCACATGGGCGTCCAGCAGCTTCGTCGCGTGGCCAACCTGTCAACTGTTCCATGGCATGATTGAATGTGGTGATGCGCCAACGTGCATCGAGAATCATGACCCCATCTATGCTCTGTTCTACGATGGTAGACAGGTGCTGTTTTTCACGAATTAAGGTCTGGAACAGACGTGCATTGGTGACTGCAATTGCTGCATGATTGGCAAATGCAAGCAATGCGTGTTGTTCATCGTCACTGAACGCCACATTGAGTGCCGCTCGAAACACCAGAATAACGCCGATGTGTGTGCCGTGATAGGTCATGGGCAACGCAGTTACATGGCGTAATGGCATGTCTACCATGATGCGGATGCTCGCAAGATCAGCGTCAGTACTGGTAAACTTTGGGTCTTGATAGTGTTCGACGAGCGCTGCAAATGCCGACCATTGCGGGGGAGGGATATGTGCAGCGGCATTAATGTGAAGCTCACCTGATTCATCGCGCAGTGCAATCAGACCTGCATTCCCGGCGAGCAAATCGACAGCAGCATGAATAATCAGCGATAGCAAAGCGTTTACATCGAGTTGCGCAGTCATCGCATTGCTTATTTGCAACAAAAGTTCGTGTTGACGTAATTTACCAGTTACGCTATCTGGCATTGTAATACCTCATTACCAAGTGCAACTGATTGGTATTTGATGAATAATCATTTACAAAATCATTTGCACTTATAAACATGCATATTGTACAATAAACAAAGAGGTTGTGTGATACCGTATCGACAGTGATCGGAGCCGGAGATGCAAAACGCTGAACAAAATCGCCGTGCCAAGAAGTTGATTGAGGATCTCAATCTTTCACCAGATGAGATTCAGCAGATAGTGGCCACTGCGCGCGTGCATTTGGCTACATTTGACCCTGACTATCGTACGAACGTGACGCAAATAGCTATTGCTCTTGATAAAAGCCGTCCGACCATATACGGTTGGGCAGATAAATCACTGGAAGCTTTAGTGCATGCATTACGCAACATTCGCACAGGTCGCCCTCCCAAAGCCATCAAAGAGCAAGTAACGATGCGTAAACGGCGCATGAAAGACAAATAACAATGCGGGCACTGATTAGTGTGTCAGATAAGCGCGGAGTCGTCGAATTTGCGACGCAACTCGTCGCATTAGGGTATGAGCTCTTTTCTACTGGCAATACCAAGCACGCTATTGCTACTGCAGGTGTGGCGGTACGGAGTGTGAGCGACATTACCGAATTCCCTGAAATTCTTGATGGTCGTGTGAAAACTCTCCATCCTGCCATCCATGGTGCAATATTGGCGCGGCGCGATCTCGCGAATCACATGGAAACATTGGCTGCGCATGGTATCATTGCCATTGATCTCGTTGTTGTGAATCTATACCCGTTCGCAGATACTATTGCAAAAGCTGGTGTGACTGATGCAGAAGCCATCGAGCAAATCGATATCGGTGGCCCTGCCATGATACGTGCCAGTGCCAAAAATCACGCGAGCGTGTTGCCTGTGGTGTCACCTACCGACTACGATGCGGTTGTCAGTGCGTTGCGCAGTGGCTCCGTTACTGCGGAATTGCGCCGGAGCTTGGCTGCCAAAGCATTTGCACATACTGCCGCCTATGATGCTACCATTGCGAGCTACTTGGCGCCATCCGTAGCCCCTGGCTTGCCTGCGTTTCTCTCAATTGATGTGCCGTTGAGCCGTGTGTTGCGCTATGGTGAAAATCCCCATCAAGCAGGTGCACTCTATGGCTCCTTTGACGCGCAATTCCAGGTGTTGCATGGCAAAGAGCTTTCATACATCAATATTCTCGACATCGCTGCCATCCAAGAGCTCATTGAGGAATTCAATGATCAAGACGGTGTGGCACTGGCCATCGTAAAACACACCAATCCATGTGGTGTTGCGGTTGGTGCGACGCCACTTGAGGCATGGCAAAAAGCCTTTGCTACTGACAGAGAAGCACCGTTCGGTGGTGTAATCGCACTCAATGCTACAGTGGATATTGCACTTGCACATGCCATTGATGAGATATTTTCTGAGATTATCATTGCTCCCGCCTTTGCCCCCGATGCACTCGCATTGCTTCAGCAAAAGAAGAACCGCAGGCTCGTCGTCGCCAATGGTCGTATCAGTGATAATCAACTGCCCCAGGTGCATTCCATCCCTGGAGGGTATTTGGTGCAACAACCCGATCGTGAATTTCCACGTGGTGAAGTCTGGCAGTGTGTGACCACACGCCAACCCACCCCACGTGAACATACCGCGTTGGCATTTGCATGGCGTGTAGTCAAACACGTCAAGTCGAATGCAATCGTTTACACGGCCGAGGATCGCACACTGGGCATTGGTGCCGGGCAAATGAGTCGCGTGGATAGTGCGCGTGTCGCAGTCGAGAAATCCCTCCGTGCAGGACTTTCGCTGCAGGGGTGTGTCATGGCGAGTGATGCCTTTTTCCCATTTCCAGACGGTGTTGAGACAGCCGCTGCCGCCGGTGTAACGGCCATTGTGCAACCAGGTGGTTCAGTGCGTGATGACGATGTTATTGCGGCAGCGAATCGACTCGGAGTCGCAATGATTTGTACCGGTCGAAGACATTTTAGGCACTAATTATGATACTCACATTTGATGCACATGGTCTGATTCCAGCGATCGTGCAACATGCGCACACCGGCGAAGTGCTCATGTTGGGCTTCATGAACGAAGAAGCATTGCGTGCCACGCAAACGAGTGGACATGTCACCTTTTTTAGCCGGAGCCGCCAACAATTGTGGACCAAAGGGGAAACCTCTGGTCATTACTTGTCACTCATTGAAATTCGAAGTGACTGCGACAATGACGCATTACTCGTGCTTGCATTACCCATTGGTCCGACGTGCCATACCGGTGCCCCATCCTGTTTTGCATGGCAGCTTGATGGCACGCCCACCGCATCGCGCGTGCCAGCGTTGAGCATGTTAGGGCGACTCGATGTGCTAGTCAATGTGCGCAAAGTGCAGATGCCAGAAGACTCATATACGACCAAGCTGTTTGTCGGGGGAGTTGATCGGATTGGCAAAAAAATCGGTGAGGAAGCTGCCGAAATGATTATTGCCGCAAAAAACGACTCTGCAACTGAGCTCACATGGGAAACAGCAGATTTTCTCTATCACGCATTGGTGTTGTTGGCCAATCAGGGAGTACCACTCGAAGCTGTAATGGCTGAACTCGAGCGCCGGCATCAGGCATGACGCGTTACTGTCGCCAGGTGCTCAACGCATAGACTTGGTGAGGCGATTGAGTGCAATCAAGCCCACGATGATTAAGCACAACGTGCCGCGTTCAAAGCGTGCACCGAATTGTGGTTGTGTTGCATCGATCCATGCGAGTGGCCAGACGATCCCATTGGTCACACTGAGTAACACGCCTACACCGAAATTGTCAGGACGTGCTGCAAATAGTAGTATGCAGAGTCGCGCAATCAGTAATGCGCACAACAACGCAATCAGCCAGACAATTTGTCGTCTAACCACGGGTGCGTTCAATTCGTGCTCCTAGCATTTGCAGGCGCTGTTCGATGGCTTCATATCCACGATCAATCTGTGCAATGTTGTGAATGACGCTTTTGCCACGCGCACACAGTGACGCAATCAGCAGCGCCATACCGGCACGGATGTCGGGGCTTGGCATGCCATCTGGTTCACCGAACAACCGAGATGCGCCCACAACTACGGCGCGATGTGGATCACAGAGTACGATTTTTGCCCCCATACTAATCAATCGATCCACGAAAAACAGCCGACTTTCAAACAATTTCTCGTGAATGAGAACTGTGCCATTTGATTGCGTCGCCACAACTATGGCGATACTGAGTAAATCAGCAGGGAAGCCTGGCCATGGCATGGATTCGATTTTAGGGATAGCGTTGTGTGCATCTTCTTGTACGCGTAATTCTTGATTGCCAGGCACCACAATATCGTCTCCGTCATCACGCCAATGTACACCGAGTCGCCCAAAGGCGATTTTGGTCATACGATGTTCACGCGGGCGGGCTCCTGTGATGCGAATTTCACTTCCGGTGACTGCCGCGAGGCCGATAAACGACCCTACTTCCATGTAGTCGGGCCCTATTTCAAAGTCAGTACCATGTAGTGTTTCCACTCCGTTTATAGTCAAGAAATTCGTGCCTATGCCACTAATACGGCCGCCCATGGCATTCAAACAGTTGCATAGGTCTTGAATATGTGGTTCAGAAGCAGCATTTGCAATCGTCGTGCTGCCACGTGCACAAACGGCAGCCAAAATCGCTTGTTCGGTACCTGTCACACTCATTTCATCGAGAAAAATGTCACTGCCGTGCAATCCATGCGTGGTGAGGACATACTCCGTTGGTGTGATTTCTACATTGGTACCCAAGGCGCGTAAGGCGTGGAAGTGTGTATCGAGACGGCGCCGCCCAATGGCATCGCCACCAGGGCGTGGCAAGCGCACATGTCCCCGGCGCGCCAGCAGTGGTCCAGCCAAAAGGATGGATGTGCGGATGCGCCGTGCTAGCTGTGCGTCAGGGTCATCAACTTTGAGTTCAGGGGTGTGAAACTGCCATGCATGGTCACCAACGGGTGTGATTTGTACGCCGAGCCCACCCAAAATAGCACGTTTGGTGACCACATCACCGATTTCTGGCATGTTGCGTAAAGTCACAGGTTCTGCACTCAGGAGTGTGGCGGCCAATAGTGGCAGTGCAGCATTCTTGTTGCCTGCAGGGCGAATACTCCCGGACAAGCGATGACCACCTTCAATGATAAACCGATCCATCTGTGCTCCTTACTGCACGTTGGTCGACGTTTCAAACAAACCGGGTTGGGCAAGGCGCGCTTGCGTAATTGCATTCTCACCACCGAGCACGATTGCTTCCCAGTGCTGAGCGGCACGTGTGAGTACTTCACCATAGCGGGCAAAATCTGCCATGGTCACGTGCAGTGCTTGGTCACGAATCATTTGTCGATAATTGATGTCTATCCCACTGAGATAATCGCTGAACGCAGTAAATCCACGTGCTGATGGGAGCATGTAGTTGTCGAGGTCACCTGATGCACCAATAATCGATTGCAACAGCGTATCCTCGTCGATTGTCAGCTGCTGGAGCCAACTTCCCGCCTTTGCATACACGTCGAGTGTTTGCGTGATATTGGGGTCTCGGTACGACAGCATGGTGAGCAAACCACTGCGTACTTCGAGGACACTAAATGCTCCGTATGCCCCCCCTTTTTCACGGATGTGCTCATGCAAATAACTCTGTGATAGATAGCGGTTGACCACGATGTCAGCACCACTCACCGTATACCCGAGCTGCTGTAGTGGCGCCACGACGCCCACATAATTAACCTGCGATGTGGCAATCAGCGCCTCATTGTTGGGTAAATCAATGTGTCGCCATGTCGTCACAGGCACCTTGTGCTCGGGAATCGCTGCAATAAACGCCGCAGCCGCAGATTGCAGTTCAGGAATGTGTTCCTGGCTACAGACCACGTTGATGCGCATACTGTTACGATGAAAGATAGCTGTATGGATGCGTTGCAAGTTGTGGAAAATATGCTCCCACTCGGCATCTGCATGTTCCGCAAGCGTACGAATAAACCGTAAATAGGTAATACCGCCGAGTTGTTCGTTTATGTTGGCAAGCGGATTATGCTTGGCGCGAAGGCGCGTATTGATGATCGCATGTCCTGCTGGCAACAGACGTGCTTCGCGACTCGCTTTGTCCTCTTTGATGATCTGTAGGATGCGCTCGCGATTTTGTAAATGTGGCGTATTGACCATGTACGACATGAGTTCAAACATCTTCGCACTATTTGCAATGACTGCACGCCCACCAAAGAGCACATGCCCGTGCGTTTCTCCCGTGATGCGATGTCGTCCCCACAGCGTCGATGCACTGATGCCACCCGTGTGAATATCAATTTGTTGCATCAACTTCGTAGCATCGTAGGGACCGGCACCGATACTTTCTAGTGCACTGATGTAGATGGGCAAATAACTCAGTAGTTCTGGTGGGATATGGGCCAAACTAAATGTGACATGCACATATGCGATTCCGTTGGTTTGTAGCGGTGCAAACGAAAACGGAATGTCTGCTACACTCGTCACCTCAAACGGAGTATCCGTGGCGCGCTCGTCAATGTCTAGACGCGTTAACCGTGGAATTTTGCTCAGATTGATGGGGTCATCGGGCTGGCTCTGCTTGCGCCGAAGGCGTTCTGCATCAGCTGTGATTGTTGCACGTTCGGCATCGGTGAGTGTGGCCTGCGTGGCAGCAAGTGTTTGTTGCACTTGTGCTTCGATTCGCTCATTTAGCGTTGCATCTGGGGCAACAATGAGTGTGAGACGATGCGGATTATTGACGAGCAACTCTTTGAGAACATTCGGGATGCGTTGAGGGTCGGCTAAACGCGATTTTACCACTGCAAATGGTGCTTCGTACTTGAATGCATCAAACATCTCTTCGCTTATTTTGCCATCATGCACCCATTCATCGCTGAGTCCCATCATGATTCCCAGCCCTTTGGGCAGATCGCCATAGCTTAGTTCTCGTAGTCGGAATTCGAAATTATTGAGTGTTGCGTGAATCTGGTCTACTTCGACTCCATCACGAATTATTTGTGCGACGGCCGCATCAACCGTTGTCACCACCTGTTCGATGTCAGCTTTCTGCACCCCTTTTAGGCCTAGCACAAAATAATGCTGTTTGTTACTGCCAAATCCGCCACCACTTAGCTCTTCACCGAGATTACTGTCACGCAGGAGTTTTTGTAGTGGCGCAACTGCGGATCCCAATAATGCTTCGTTGATGATTGCAATTTCCATCGCATCCACCGCAGTATCATTGACATCCACGAGCCAGGCCACATTTACGTGATGACGCGTTTCATCAGCTGCAGCTGGGTACGGTACACTGATGCGACGTGGTGCATCCCACTTTGGTTGGAGACTCTGCATCTGTGCCGGTGCCTGTGCCGTGAACTCTGCGAGATACGGCTCGAGATGTGCGAGGCGAGCCTCGATGTCATCATCGCCATACCAAAAAATCAAGGCGTTGCTCGGATGGTAATATGTTTGGTGAAATGCCACGAAATCTGCATAACTCAGTGATGGAATCGCGAGTGGGTCACCCCCTGAATCGTGTGCATACAGCGTATCTGGCAACAGTCCTGCCATCAAACTGCGGTACGTGACGCGTTCTGGAGTAACTGACGCACCCTTCATTTCGTTGTAGACGATTCCCTTATAAGTCAATTTTTGTGCATCATCGAATTCGTAACGCCAGCCTTCTTGACGTAATGTGTCTTCTTCAATAAGTGGATGAAATACTGCATCCATGTAGACATCGACGAGGTTGTACAGGTCTTTCAGATTGGTACTTGCTACCGGGTATATTGTTTTATCGGGAAACGTCATTGCGTTCATGAACGTATTGAGCGACCCTTTCATCAACTCGTTGAAAGGACTCTTGACGGGGAATCGTTTTGACCCGCACAACACGGAATGCTCGATGATGTGCGCAACTCCAGACGAGTTGGGTGGGGGTGTGCGTAGCGTGATTGCAAAACACTTGTTTTCGTCGTCGTTTTGCACCGAGACAAAGACTGCACCGCTAGGATGACTATAAATACGAGCATGTACGTGAATGTCAGTAATTTGGGCACTGTAGCGTAATGTAAACCGGTGTGTCAACGTGTGACTCCTTTCTTTCTTTGTATCATACCACGCTAAATTGGAGTATACTTGCCTGTGGTCGGTATTCGTAGGAGCAGACAATGAACAAACAAACAATTCGTGATGTGAATTGGCAGGGAAAGCGTGCGTTGGTACGCGTTGATTTCAATGTCCCCATTGACAACGGCATCATTGGTGATGACACACGCGTGCGCGCCGCCATCCCCACGATTCAATATTTGGTTGATCATGGTGCGGCAGTTGTCTTAATGTCTCACCTGGGTCGCCCCAAAAACAAGGTCGTCGAAGAGCTTCGTCTGCGTCCTGTGGCTGCGCATTTAGCACAGCTCATGCACATGCCCGTCACTGCACTTGACGTGGTGGCTGGTCCGAGCGCTGAAACTGCAGTAGCCGCGCTGCGCCCTGGGCATATTTTGATGCTTGAAAACACTCGGTTTGATGCGCGCGAAGAAGCCAACGATGAGTCACTGGCACGTGAGTATGCCAAGCTTGCAGATGTCTATGTCAACGATGCCTTTGGTGCGGCACACCGCGCACATGCATCCACAGAGGGAATTGCGCATTTTTTGCCTGCAGTAGCTGGTCTGCTCATGGAACGAGAGCTTGATGCGCTTGCTGGCACGTTGGCGTCGCCAGCTCGTCCATTTGTGACCATCATCGGTGGTGCAAAAATTAGTGACAAAATCGGTGTCATTGAAAATTTGCTCGCCAAAGTTGATGCCTTGCTGATTGGTGGCGGGATGGCGAACACATTTCTGTTGGCTCAAGGCTATGCCATGGGTGATTCACTGGTAGAAACTAGTAGCGTTGACCTCGCTAATCGAATGTTGTCATTGGCACAACGTCGTGGCACCAAACTTTTGTTGCCCACGGATGCGGTGGTCGCGGATCGATTTGCGCCAGATGCTGTCACCAAAGTTGTGCCAATCACGGCGGTGACTGCTGGGTGGCGTATCCTTGACATTGGTCCCGACACACAGGCACGATATGCAGCAGAAATTGCGTTGGCAAAGACAGTGATTTGGAATGGACCGATGGGTGTCTTTGAAATGCCAGCATTTGCTGCGGGGACACGCGCTGTTGCTCACGCATTAGCGCAAAGCAATGCCAAAACAGTGATTGGTGGTGGCGACTCGGTTGCGGCCATCGAACAAATGGGACTGGCAGACAAGGTGAGTCACATCTCAACGGGTGGTGGGGCGTCGCTTGAGCTCCTCGAAGGCCGTGTACTCCCTGGAGTGGCTGCATTGGCAGACCGCGCATAATCGGCTATATCTACACGACAACCGCCGTGGTGCCATGCACCACGGCGGTTGTTACAGTTGTGTATGGCTAGCTCTGCAGTAGCATGCTATCTGGGTCTTCGAGCATTTCTTTGACATGCACCAAAAAGCGTACCGAAGTGGCACCATCAATGATGCGGTGGTCGTACGTCAATGCCAAATACATCATCGGTCGTACCACTATTTCGCCATTTACCACCACGGCGCGCTCTTGGATTTTGTGCATGCCGAGAATGCCAACTTGAGGCATATTGAGAATCGGCGTCGACATCATTGAGCCAAATACTCCGCCATTGGTGATGGTGAACGTGCCACCTTGGAGCTCGCTCATCGTCAGTTTGTTTTCACGTGCACGCTTTGCGAGCGATTCAATGCCCTTTTCGATCCCCGCAAAACTGAGCGTGTCCGCATCGCGGAGCACTGGTACGACCAGTCCTTCTTCTGTAGATACAGCGATACCGATGTCGTAGTAATGCTTGTAAATGACTTCATCACCTTGGATTTCACCATTAACGGCAGGGAATGCTTTGAGTGCGCTTACGACTGCCTTAGTGAAGAATGACATGAACCCGAGTCCGACACCATTCTGCTCCTTGAAGGTGTCTTTTTTCTTTTTGCGAATATCCATCACGCGCGATAAGTCGACTTCGTTGAATGTGGTCAACATCGCTGCAGTTTGTTGGGCTTGCACCAATCTGGTAGCGATGGTTTGCCGTCGGCGTGTCATTTTGATTCGGTCTTCGCGCCGAGCACTGGTACTTTGGGGTGCTGGTGCGACAGCAGGTGTCACGGGCGCACTACTCGCTTTGTTGATGACATCTTGTTTGGTAATACGACCATCTGGGCCGCTCCCACTCACCGTCCGCAAATCGACACCCGCATTCGCGGCCACGTTACGGGCTACTGGAGTTGCAGGGGCTACTGGGGCCGGGGCTGGTGTCGGTGCGGCTGGTGCCACAGTTGGCGTAGCTGGTGCTGCTACTGCTGCAGCGACTGCATGTTCATCAATAGTGGCAATCAGTTCACCAACTGCCACGGTGTCACCCGCATGTTTATGCAACGCAATAACCACTCCTGCGGTTGTTGCACTGACTTCGACATTCACTTTGTCTGTCTCGAGCTCGGCAAGTACGTCGCCGGCATTGACCGCATCCCCAACGTTCTTGTGCCAGCGTGCCAATGTGCCTTCGACAATCGATTCACCGAGCACCGGGACTTTCACTTCAGTTGGCATCTCTATTCTCCAAATGCTGGATTAGACCATTACCACAGGATGTACGTCGATTTCACCATAGACCGCGGACTGAATTAGGCGCTCTTGCTCTTCGGCATGGTCAGACTGTGAGCCTTCCGCAGGGCTTGCAGATGGTGCACGCCCCACGTACCCGAATGGCATGTTCGCAGGAATGAGTGCCTTGATTCGTGGTGCAACATATGTCCATGCACCCATGTTTTGTGGTTCCTCTTGCATCCACACCACTTCTTTGATGTTGGGATACTTGGCAATCACTTCTTTGAGCTCATCTGCGGGGAAGCTGTAGAGCTCTTCGATGCGTACCGTGGCAACTGTAGGTGTCTGTTCTGGTGGCACAGTGCCGACGAGATCCACGTACACTTTGCCAGAACAGAGAATCAGCCGCTCGACACGCTCTCGTCGTTCGGCGCTGTACGGGTCGTCGATGACCCGATAAAAGCGACCATCAGTTAGATCTGCCAATGATGACCCAGCACGTGGATGCCGGAGTAGGCTTTTGGGAGTCATGAGAATCAATGGGCGCGGGTCTTCGGTGCGTAGCATCGCTTGACGGCGCAAGAGATGAAAGTACTGTGCTGCCGTCGTGCAGTTGGCCACGCGGATGTTGTCATCGGCAGCAAGTTGCAAATAACGCTCAAGACGGGCACTTGAGTGTTCGGGACCTTGCCCCTCGTAGCCGTGAGGCAA
>JBKCGB010000070.1:0-2713 GCA_046303375.1 Roseiflexaceae bacterium | reverse complement strand
ATGACTACACACCAGTTTCGTGTCTATCTCTGTCATGGGCCATTTTGTCGCGGCGAAATGCTCCGCACGGCCCTCATCAATGCCATCAGCACCGCTGCACTCAATGACGTCTGTGACGTGCGCGCCAGTGGCTGCCAAGGGCGCTGTGACGATGGTCCCAATCTGACCATCTGGCCAGGCCCCATCCGCTATTGCCACCTCACCATCCCGCGCGTCGAGCAGATTGTGCAACAACACTTGGCTCAACAGACGATTGTCAGCGAATTCCTCCACCCCACCTCACTGCGCACCCTGCCCCCCAGCGAGTAACGCGTCTGTGCTACAATAGCCGTAGGTTACTTATTGAATAAGCATGTCAGGATTCCCATGGCATTGTTTTCCCGCAACAGTTTCAGCGAAGCCCAAATCCTCGACGCCTTGCGCACCGTGCAAGAGCCCGAGCTCGGTGGTGATTTGGTGTCCCGCAAGATGATCAAAAACGTGGTCATCACCGGCGACAAAGTCAGTTTTGCCGTCGAATTGACGACTCCGGCCTGCCCACTCAAACACGAAATCAAGACCAGCTGCGAAGACGCCCTCGTCACCATTGCAGGGGTCGCACGCGACAATATCACCGTCGAATTCACCGCCCAAGTCAAACCACGTGGTGGCATCATGGACAAAGCGGCCGTCCCCGGTGTGAGCCATGTCATTGCTGTCTCAGCGGGCAAAGGTGGCGTGGGCAAATCCACGGTATCGGTCAATCTGGCCACCGCCCTGGCCCGTGAAGGCGCGCGCGTCGGCTTGCTCGATGCCGACATCTACGGGCCATCCATCCCGCTGATGATGGGGGTGACCGGTCAACCCGAAGCCGACGCCGGTCCCGATGGACAACCACGCATGATTCCGCTCGAGGCACACGGCATCAAGCTGATGTCGGTGGGGTTTTTGGTCGACGATAGCCAACCCGTCATCTGGCGCGGCCCGATGGTGTCACAGCTGTTGCGCCAGTTTTTGTACCAGGTGGAGTGGGCACCGCTCGACTACCTGATTATCGACATGCCGCCAGGCACGGGGGATGTGGCACTCACACTGGCACAGTCACTGCAAAACGTGGGGCTGACGGGTGCAGTCACCGTCACCACGCCGCAACAGGTGGCGGCGATTGATGTTATCAAAAGCATGGAAATGTTCCGCAAGGTCAACGTACCACTGCTAGGCATCATCGAAAACATGGCCTACTTTGTGGCGCCAGACACGGGCACGCGTTACGACATCTTTGGCAGCGGTGCCGCCGCCGGACTGGGCGAGCGTCTCGGTGTCCCTTTACTCGGTCAGATTCCTATTGGGATGAGCATCCGCGCCGGGGGTGACACGGGACGGCCCGCCGTGCTCAGCGACAACAGCGATGCCTATGCCGATGTCTTTCAGGCGCTGGCACGCCAGCTGGCAGCCCGCGTAAGTGTGCTCGAACACGTCTAACTAGCAGCAACGGGTGGGTCATCTGATGCAGTACGAAGAATCACGCCTACAACCAATCACGCTAATTGATCCACTCACCACACCACGCCCGCGCTATGCGGGTGATGTGCCAGCACTCGACAATTACGGGCGGCGCATCGACTATTTGCGCATCTCGCTGACCGATCGGTGCAATCTGCGTTGCGTCTACTGCATGCCCGAACACGGCATGCAGTTCATGCCTAAAGACGAACTCCTGCGCAACGACGAACTGATTCGGGTGGTGCGGGCCTGTGCGTCGGTCGGCTTCCGCAAAATTCGCCTGACGGGTGGTGAACCCACGCTCCGGCGTGATTTGGTCACGCTGGTGCATGATATTAAAGCCATCCCCGGCATCGAGCATATCGCCATGACGACCAACGCCGTCAAACTGGCCCCCATCGCCCACGATCTCAAACAGGCTGGGCTCGACCGCGTCAACATCAGCATTGATTCACTGGATGCTGAGCGCTTTCGTGTGATGACGCGTGGTGCCAAACTCAGCGATGTGTGGGCTGGCATTACCGCAGCCGAAGCCGCTGGGCTCCTGCCCATCAAACTCAACATGGTGGTGGTGCGTGGGCTCAACGACCACGACGTGCTCGACATGGCCGCTCTCACCCTGACCCACGCCTGGGATATGCGCTTCATCGAAGTCATGCCCCTAACCGGTGTCGCCGATGTGGCCAACGACGGCGTGGTTGCGAGTAGCGAGCTCATCACGCGCATCGAAGCAGAATTCGGGCCACTTCGCGACCTAGGTATGCAAGATGCAGACCCTGCGCACCGCTACCAGATTGCCCACGCCAAAGGCTCCATCGGCTTTATTAGCTCGGTCAGCGAGCCCTTTTGTAGTACGTGCAACCGCATGCGCCTGACCGCTGATGGCCGATTGCATCTGTGCTTGCTCCGTGACGACGAAGTCGACCTGCGTGCCGCCCTACGTAGCGGGGTGAATGACGACGAACTCCAGCAAATCGTGCGTCATGCCGTGGCCATCAAACCGTGGGGACATGGACTGGCACAGTCCATTCTCCCCACCGTACGCGGGATGTCGGCGCTAGGCGGCTAGGCATCGTGTGCCGACCAGCGTTTAGTGGGCGTATAACTCAAGCGATGCGTCGAGGCAGCATGCCCCATGAATTCCTCAGCATCGCTGATGGCGACTTCAGCCTGCTGCTCGGTGTCATCGCTGGTTGGCGCATCCCATAGCCCCAGCTGCGCAGGGTAATCG
>JBKCGB010000069.1:0-7033 GCA_046303375.1 Roseiflexaceae bacterium | reverse complement strand
AGGTCGTCTGTATTTCTATGTTACCAAAACTCACCGCTGATGTGAACAAACATGTTAATCCTTAGTGTTTTACACTAACTGTGAACATGTAAATTATACTGCTCGATATGAAGTTGTTTTGTAAATGCGGTAATTCATGGTTGCGCATAGCGTTGAGGTATATCCACCAATTATGGATATAGTATGAAACGTTGTGCAAAAACATTGAAACAGCAGTGTGTCGGCACGATAATAAGTAGTATTGTTACTACTATTTGGTAAATATTACATAAAAAGTAACTGATTTATATGATAGAATTTTGCAATAAAGGTGTGGTGTGTACAGATTCGAGCCCGAAGGAGTAACCGGCCATGGATTACTTTACTAAACAACTCGACGAAGAGATAAATAGTAAAATGAATAATATCCGAAAATCTATGGTAGCACAAGGTGGTCCCCGCGGTTCTACGCAAGCGTTAAACCTTGTTCGGGCCAAAATTGAGTATGGTCTAGTGTTTCAACTAGCTGTACTTTGGCATGCAAATGTTGATTCTTTCCGTCATACCAGTCAACGGGTTGATTTTCTCGAAAATCTGAATCGAATGCCGCTTGGTAAATTGTGGCGATTACTCAAAGATTTGAATATCTTAAATAAGAAGAATCACGGATTTGAGTATAAAATTGCCGGTGGTAAGTATCTTGAACCTCGAAATGAAATACTAGGTCATGGTTGGACATTCACAGAAACAGAGGCCTATGATCAACTTGTTGGAGATGGTAGTTTTGGTGGTTTCTTGCAAATATGTCAGGAATTGTATGAGTCAAGTGATATTCTTAAAGATCAGTACTTGATTATCCAACCAGAACAAAAATATCCTACTGAAATTATTGGTGCAAACTTTACCAATGATGGCATGATAAAAGACTGGCAATATTCTACTGGTACATCTAGTACATCGTTGTTTACATTGTATGATGTGTACGGGTATAATTTAGATAAACATAAATATGTTCATTTGTCTCCATTTATTTGTTTGGATGATCATCAGGTGCGACGGCAACGATTATGCCGTGTTTTCCAAGGTGTTCATGACTCAGTGCTTGGTAAGGCTAAATATAATACACTGTTCGAATCAGAATTGTGGACAAAAATTTATGATGATTTCAAGCATGCGCAAAACATCAAGGGAGTTGGTTATGGCGCAAATGGTATTAAGTACAACGAATATGAAACATCGTACAGTAAATATATTGCTCATGATTATCATAAAAGGTATATCAAAAATATTGAAGATTTTCTTGATAAGAAGAGCACAGTCACACTTACGTTACAAGGCCAAGGTGGGCTTGGGAAGACTGCTCTGATTCAGTATGTATTGGGAAAAATCATTTCTGGTGAGTCAAAAATACTGAGTCAAAATTTTGACTGTATTGTGTTTTGTACAGCAAAAACTATTCGTTATGATGTAGCTTCACAAACGATAGAGGAGTACTCATATAAAGGATATACTGCCAGTTATAAGGATATATTACAGCTAATCAATCGGATGATTGAAGCGTATCACTCCAATGATGTGAAAGGCATGGAGCATGCGGTAATTAATTCTGATACGAAATTTATCCTTGTGATTGATGATTTTGAGTCATTCTCTGAAATAGAACGTATCAATATTGCTCAATTTGTAAGTCGTTTGGATGTCAACAAGCATAAAATAATCATTACTACACGGATTGCAAACTTTTATGCAATTGGTGAGGAAAAACAGATGACCCATCTTTCCATAAGTGACACTATCGATTTCTTACAGCAGTATTTAGAAGATAAAAATGCTCCTATAACGATTGATAAACAGATACATGATTCAATTCATAAAATGACAACAGGTAATTCTTTGTTTGTTATTCAGTTAGCAGAATTAATGCTACAGTTGGGTGTTGAAAAAGCTATAGAACAGAAACCAGGTCAGCGTGACAAAGACATCAAATTTTTGTACGGGAAGATCTATGATTCGCTTACGCCGCTTGACCAACAAATATTTGAAGTCATGGGCGGTATGGTGAATCATCATAATCTTTCGAATTTAATCGAAAAATTACGATTTGTGGTAGAGGCTGAGATGAATGATGCATTTGATGTGTCACTTCAAAAATTAGTTCGCATGCACATAATTAAAATCCCTAATGATAAAGTATTTGAAGTATATAATGAGCAAATCTGGAATGTCATGCGTGGATTTTGGGATGATTTGGATCACGCACAAAAGCAAAAATATGAAGATACAATTAATAAAATTGAAAATGAACGTACCGATTTAGATTTGAATAATGCATTGCTCCAGAACCTGAAGTTACGTGAACAATCGGAAGCACTTGCTGAAGTCATAGTAGAGTATCGCAATTTATTTTTGTCACGACCGGATTGTCCAATAGAGGTAAAGCTATTGGCAATAATTAACTTGCTTGATTATCTGTATAGTAATCAACAGGTGGTAATGCTTGAACAGATGTGTAAAGAATATGAAAAAGATTACCGAACTTATTATGTTTTTGTAAAAAAGTATGCTGAGATATTTTGGAACATGGGTCTTGGTTACTACAATCGGAATATTGTGCAAGGGCGTGATTCTACGCGAGGGAGTCTTGAACGTAGAAATGCTGAGTATATTAGTGATAGTTTCACGATTATTATTTCATTTTTGGAAAAGAATACGAATCATTCTAATAATGAGGAATTAGAACTACTTGGGATATTAGTTGAACGCCAATGTATTGAATATTTTCGTCAGGATCAACTCTCGCTTCAAGAGCGCAGAGATCCGAATACGGAGTTAAGCTTTAATAGTAATCAGCGCAAATTCTACTATCAGATACGTGAACATGGACAAGAGCTTTTCAATATCTGTGAAAAGGTAGGTATACAAACGATACTCGCGTATCCTGAGCTAATGAATGCAATTAGTCAAGGGTTATATCGATACGCATTCTTGAGTTACAAGCGGTATCAATACGAAGAGGTAAGCAGAATAGCCAGCTTTTTGTTGCAGATAATTCATAGCGCTACAAAAAATATTGACTTATCTAATTTTACGCAAAATGTTAAAGATTTAAATGTTGAAAACGACAAAATGATAGCAGATGTTAAGGCTAAGATTAACAGTAACTTTTATGCATCACGAACTCTAGAAGATATACATAATACCCGACCAGACCATGACTATTTTCCATTTAAGCTGATGAATGATAACCAACGAATTGATTATCTGCGAAATATGTCACTTGCTACTCCTGCTTTTTTTGCTTTTGTATTAGCAATAATGAACTTGAGTCACGTGGGTGATATTGTTATCGATTCATTTACGAGTGAATTTTATGACCTTCGTGATGAAGACACGGAACGCATATTAAATTCTACCAAGCTCTATTATAAGGACAGAGGGGTGCACTTCCCAAACAGTTTTGGTAAGCGTGTCACTGATAGTTTTAGTTTTATTCGTAACTGTATTAGTATCATTGAAAATAATCAAAGTGTTGGACAGTTACAAGCATATTTCGATCAGCTAAATGTAACAGAGAAGCGATATGTCATTATGCGTATGCTGCATAGCTCGAAACCGTTGTATATATCTTTTGTCGCAGGACTAGGCAACGATGCGCAAATATATGGTCTGTTTATTGATGACTCATTAGGAGTGCCAATCGATAACAAAATATACACTGATGTGATGAATAAGTACGCTGATAAGTATAAAGTCCTCACTTCTGGATGCGTGGCGTATGCCAAAATTCGGAAGATGATCGATAACCAGGATTATATTAATCAATTCCCTGAATACTTTAATCGACTCATTTCAAATCGACTACGCGGTCAAGTGCTTCAACAAGTGACGTTCGAAAATATGTTGAATACTCGATTTGGTCAACATATGATTGCATTCATCATTGGTATTGCTGGAAATGGCACTAAAGTTCAGGAAATGCTCAAAAAAAACGTCCAGCCAACTTTTTTGCGCACCTATGAAGTACTCATAAAGAATATTGAGAGGGAATATGAATCAAAATATAACCACCTTGTGGGCCGATGGTGGTCGTTAAATAGTAAAATATTAAAACAGCCCAAATCACTACCGAATCGCCCAATTAAATCTGTTATATCACAGAATGTTAGACATGACGATATGACATTCACCGAGTTTGTAAATTACATGGATACGAGCAATCAAGTGACATTCGGTATGATGAAATTTAAAGAACTGCCAGTAGATGATCGTATACGTGCGTTACAAATTGCATGGACAAAAAACACGCAATGGCGAACACTGGTTGCAGGACTAGTTAGTCGTTCTTCACGCGAGGAGGTATTTAAGCTCGATGATCAGTTACGTAAGGAACGTAGTCTGATTAAGCAAGTGGAAAAATATATGCAAGATAATGGTGTTTTGGTTGATGATGAACAACTGCTCAACGCAATTCGCAATCAGCGAAGCAGATAGATTGACCACAACGATGCATTGCTCTGCACCGTTGTGGTACTGATTTAGTGTGTTGCTGTTATATCCTATGAATCATTTACCTAGCGATTAGTTGCGTCGTTTGCCCACCAAACCTAGTGCAACATGCAATCCTGCACATCAATGTGCACTCAGTGTACATTTCATATCCCTACGCTCCAATAAATCCTTCTGTACATTCCATCAATGTTAGCGGCGATACAAATCCCCTATCATGCCATCAAACGACGACTGGAATGGCCAAATCACCATCCCCGATGTGCCCATCTCGCGTAGGACGTCACGTGCTCGCGCGAGGTCCCGTGCTAACTCTGCATCGTTGCGCGTACCATCGGCGGGATCAGTGGGGAAGCCGAGCTCGGTGACCACTATCGGCTTGCCCAATCCCATGTCATGTAATTCTTGGATGGAGCGCCGCAGGTCATGGGGAAATCCCTGGCCGTAGTACCAGTGCAATTTGTAGCGACCACTGTCATACGGCGAGTCATCATAGTAGTGAAAGGTATAAAAATCTACCATATCCGCAATCCGTAGGGGTGCCTCGCGTGGCTCGGCATGACTTTTGGCAAATGCCATGCCAATGGTGCGCAGATGGGTGGGGTCAAGCTGTTTGATGTCTTGTGCAACGGTTGACAAGAAGTAAAGGCGCTCTTGGGCGAGTGGGTAGCACCCGGCGTAGTCGGCATTGTCCCAATCCCAGCAGCGAATATCGATGGGGCTACCGATGTCGGGCTCGTTGAATATATCCCACGCAATGATGCCCGGATGTCCGGCAAAGTAGCGCACCAGCGGACGGGCATGCACATCGAGCGCCTGGGCATAGTATGGTGCCGCAAAGTTTGTTTGCGGATATTTCGCATAAAGCACGGGCATTACATAGATGCCACGCGCGTTAGCCGCATTGAGCAGCGTCTCGAAATGTTGTAATGCAATCCCTTTTTCAGTGCCATTAAAAATGGGGATGGCGCCACCAAAGACGTAGTAGTTGAGAAAGACGCGAATCGTGTTGATGCCACGAGCATGCAACCGATCAAAATCAGCCTCGATGGGAGCCATGTCCCATGGACAGCGCCCATCTGCGCCAAACTGAATGGTATGGCATGCATCGGGATCGGTGCCAGTGGCGCGGATGTAGTTGACCCCCCGCACTTCAAATGGCGCACCACTCGCATATAATTTGCCATTGACCGACGATACCAAATTAGCCGGATTGCTGGCAGGCATATCGGCGTACGGGTTACGAGCTGGTTGTTGGAGCGTGGTTACTTCATTGCCAAGCAGCCCGAGCATGACCACGTTGTTGGGGTGGAGCTCAAAGCGTCGTCGTTCGAAATATTGCACCAGCAGATTTTTGCCATCGATGGTGGTGGTGTAGGCACCAGTAAGCGGGAATCCGAAGCGGGTAAGCCCGCCGTTGCGTTGCCAGTATTGTGCAAATGGACCACACATTTGGTGGCCTGTCTCACGGAATGTTTGACATCCAGTGCTGGTGGGTGGATTGTTGCCATATTGCCATGATGCGGACATCAGCTCGAGCATGCGTGCGCCGAGGCGCCCTGCACTCACACTGCCGTTGGGTTGGATTTCGAGGCGGTCGCGCTCAAACCACTGTACCGTCAAAAAGACCCCTTCAACCATTTCACCACGGGGAGCACTAGTGGGGAACCCAAAGACGGCTAGGCCACCGTTGCGCTCCCAATAGGTGCGGATGACTCCAGCAATACAGTGGCCTGTTTCGGGGAAACAGCGCTCACTACTCTGTGCCGTGACTGGCATGACCAGTGCCAACAATATACCCAACACACTCACAATTGCACTCTGGCGCAACCAACCCATGAACATATCCTCGTTAGGCAGACGATGTCTGCATACTATGCACTATCGTAGGATATTATACCATTTCTCCTGCAGTGGGTATCGTACACGGCGCAAGCAGATGCCACGGCGGCTACGCCACCATGGCATGACGGCAACCTGAGGTATGGTGTGGCGCCGTGCTCGTCAGGCAAGGACGCACTGCGACTGGCGCCTCCCACCGTCATGGCAAGGGCGCAGCGCAGCCGTGCCATCTCGTTTGGTAGGGAGACAACCCCGAGGCGCCATCGTGCTATAATCGACACACCCATACAGCGAAAGGAGAGAGCAATGTCGCTACGCATGCGTCAAATCCACATGGATTTCCACACCAGTGAACTCATCAATGGCGTTGGAGCGCAATTTGACGAAGAAGTCTTTGCGGATGTACTCAAGCAGGCCGAAGTCAATTCGGTCACCATTTTCGCACGCTGTCATCATGGTATGCTCTACTACCCCAGCAAGCGCTTCCCTGAGCGTGTGCACCCGCACATGCAGGGCGACCTGCTGGGTGCGCAGCTGCGTGCTTGTCGTGCTGCCAACATCAATGCCCCCATTTACATCACCGTGCAGTGGGACTACCACACTGTACTCCACCACCCCGAATGGCTGGCCATGGATGCGCAGGGGAATCCGTTCAGCGTGAGCCGCCACGGTCAGCCGCTCTTCGAGGCCGGCTTCTACCGTTTCT
>JBKCGB010000068.1:0-6847 GCA_046303375.1 Roseiflexaceae bacterium | reverse complement strand
ACCGATTAGATTATGTCCATCCACAATAAAGTTCATGGTACATTCACACCAAAAAAGAACGGAGCCGTCCCCCGCGGACGGCGCCGTTCTTTTTTGGGGTGACTGTACCATGAACTTTAGTGTGGATGGACATAATCTAATCGGTAGTCTGAGCCATGTCAGCCAGATTTCATTGCAAGACTATGACGACGAGTTCAAGTTGGTCATGCTGTTGCGTCGTGTGTCAACGGCCAAAAAAGGCCGCCACGTGCTGGTAGTCTTTGATCGCGGGGTCTACAACCAGCACCAGCCACTCAACGGTTATGGCGTGACCTGTCATTTTGCGACGTCACCGCAGGACGCTGATGCGGTCATCATCCGCAAAATGCGCCAATTCCCCAAAACACATGACTGGTCGTTGGTGAGCAACGACCGGCGCATCATTGATGTGGCGCTGCAACTCGGTGTACGTCATACAAGCAACCAAAGGTTTATCCAACATATGCTCCGCATCACCAATACCAAGGCCGAATATCATGATGAAAAACCGGAAGTCCCGTTGAGCCCCAACGAAATAGAAGCATGGCGCATTGCGATGAATTTGCCTGTTGAATTATCTGATGAGCAGTTACTCATGCAAGAAGTTGTGCGCGATCTCAAACCACGATCACCCAAAAAATAGCAATTCAGGACCAATACATGCCCATTTTTGTCGTCGATACCAATCGGACAGAGCTCTTTGGCGCGGCACTCCCCACACCAAACCCACACACCATGGCCGCATATGCAACACACATCTACGAGGGGTGTGAGTTTGGTTGTGCGTATTGTAGCGGGTGGAGCCTACCCCGCCCACTCAACGAAAGTGTACGCCTCGTTGCCGAGATTGCACACAAAGCACACAGCGAACTCGCATCTATGCCACGCCAGCATGTCGTCGGATTAACCGAATTAAGTGATCCGTACCAACCTGCCGAGCAGCAGTATCGGCGTACCCGTGCGGTGCTACGCGTCTTGGCGGAATACGCACAACCGGTGACCATCATGACCAAAAGTCAACACGTACTCGATGATGCAGAGTTACTCGTGCACATTGCGCAACGCTCATTTGCAATGGTCATTGTGAGTGTGGTCTCGCACGTGGTGGCCGTGCAACAGCGCCTCGAAGATCGCTGTGAGAGCACGATGGCCCGCCTCGACACGGTTTACCAGCTCAAAAAGCTCGGCATCCCAGTGGGGGTTGCATTGCAACCCCTCATCCCCTATCTCAACGATACCGATTATGCGATTACGCAGTTGCTTGGATTGATTGCCATGTCTGGTGCAGACTTCGTGTATTGGGATTATCTGGTCATGCCCAACCAGCGCCATCGTACACGAATTGCTGATACGATGACACGTGTCAGTGAGTATCCACCAGCGTTTTTGCGCGATATCTATCGTGACCGCGCTCAAATCGATGCCACGTACCGTCAAGAGCGTGACGCATTCATTGTGCAACAGTGTGATATGTTGCATCTGCCTCTGGCATTGCCACCGGCCCGCTATGTATCGCGTGTCGATGCACGGCAAGCGCTGCAGATCTGCTTGTTGCAGCTCGCATATCGCGATCGCATGCTCAGCCGGGGTGTGTTGGCTGCCCACGGGGCCCAACTCGCTGCACAGGTGGCTAATAGCGATGTGGATGGGCAGACCTTTGCGTCGTATGCGCACTACAGTACCATTCACCCCTTGCTGGTGCAGGCAGGATTGGTTGCTGACAACACGCGTATGGTATAATGTGACACAATGAAGCGACGGTGTGTAGGGACGTTATATGCAGCAATTTCTTGGCGTTTTCCGTGTGATACAGTGGGTCATTGTATGCGCATGCATAAGTGCATGTACGGCTCCAACTGATGCATTGCAACCACGTGAAACAGTCCCTGCGGTGCTGTACATCACACCTGCACCCACGCTCGATGTCAATGCGACGGTGACTGCATATGCAGAGGCGATTGTGCCAACTGGCACGCCTTCTGGCATGTATACCGTCAAATCTGGTGATACCCTGAGCGCCCTTGCCGAGGAATTCGAAGTCAACCTTGAAGACTTAATGGCGGCCAATCAGCTCACTGATGCCGCTGTGTTGCAGGTCGGGCAAGCGCTCATCATCCCATCACTCGTGGATCGCACCCCGCGTCCTGCGCCAACGATGGGCCCCAACGATGTAGACACCCCGACGGCTACTCCTGTGTCACCTACACCCGAAGCAACGGCGACGCCCTAACAATAGACAAGGATGTGTCATGGCAGTTGTCCATGGGGCGCTTGTGGTGTTGCTTGGTCCACCCGGTGCAGGGAAAAGTACCGTAGCGCATGAGTTGTGTCGTATTATGCCGTGTGATGTGGTTTCGACGGGAGCCCTACTCCGCCAAGAAATCGCCACAGATTCACCACTCGGTCAACACATTAAATCCATGATTGATAACGGCAATCTGGTCAGTGACGAAGTCATGCATCGGGTGCTCGGTGCCTTTCTGGCGAGCCGTGATCCACAGCACAATCTGGTACTCGATGGCTACCCACGCACCCTGTCGCAGGCCGAGTATTTGCCCACGTTTCTGGCGCAGTATCAGCGCTCCTTGACGGGTGTGGTACTGCTGGATATCGCCGATGAGGTGGTTGTCAAACGCTTGAGTGGGCGACGCATGTGCAAAACTGCCAGCGAAACATTCCCCGTGCATGTGGATGACGCGGCCGCGCTCGCTGAATGTGCGGCGCGTGGTGGCACGCTCGAGATGCGCCCTGATGACGCACCAGACATCGTCTTGCACCGTGTGGCAGTCTATCACCAAACCACTGCCCCGCTGATTGCGTTTTTTGCGCAACAGCGCATGCTCCACAACGTCGATGCCAATGGCAATGCGGCGAGCATTGCGCAGGCACTCTTGACGTTGATTGAACGGATTCAGTAGATTTGACCAGTTTATGTAGGAGGAGATGTACGCATGTCTATTTACCAAGAAAAAGCGGACCAAGCCAGCAAATTGCTCCACGAGTTCGACCTCGACTGTTGGCTGACGTTTGCCCGTGAAACGGTCGTCTCACCGGATCCAGGCATTGAGCTTGCCATCGGCAGCAATGTGACCTGGCCTTCTGCATTTATTTTTGCCAAAAATGGGCAACGGATCGCCATTGTGGGGCGCTACGACGTGCCGAGCGTCGATGCCTATGGGGTCTTCCCCACCGTCATCAGCTACGATGCTGGTATCTCTGAAACCCTGATTGCTCAGCTGACTGCACTCAACCCACGTACCATTGGGCTCAACTACAGCATCGACGACAAAACCAGCGACGGCTTGACTGTTGGTATGTACCTGATGCTGCAGAATATCCTCAAAGGTACACCATTTGCTGATCGCTTGGTGAGTGCTGGTCCGCTCCTCAGTGCCCTGCGTGCCCGTAAAACTGCCGGCGAAATTGCACGTATCAAAGCAGCCATTGATACCACCGAAGAAATCGTTAACATGGTGACTGCCCAGATTCAGGTCGGTCGCAGCGAAAAAGACATCGGTGATTTCATTCACGGCGAATTCAAACGTCGTGGGTTACCTGCAGCCTGGGCCTGGGACGGCTGTCCCATCGTGAATAGCGGTCCTGATTCCGCCGTTGGCCATGGTGTACCGAGTGCCGACATCCATATTGCCCCCGGGCACATCGTGCACATCGACCTAGGTGTACAGCAAGACGGGTATTGCTCTGACATCCAACGCCTGTGGTATGTGCGCCGCCCGGGTGAGACCACGCTGCCGGCGGAGATTCAACGTGCCTTTGATACGGTGCGTCAGGCCATCCGTGAGGGTGCCAAAGCGCTGCGTCCCGGTGTCAAAGGACACGAAGTCGACCAGGTTGCCCGTGACGTCATCGTGGATGCCGGCTACCCTGAGTATATGCATGCCTTTGGGCATGGGCTCGGCAAAGCCTGCCATGACGGCGGCCCGTTGTTGGGACCACGGTGGGAGCGCTACGGCAATACACCCGACATGAT
Organism: Roseiflexaceae bacterium; assembly: GCA_046303375.1. Taxonomy (GTDB): domain Bacteria; phylum Chloroflexota; class Chloroflexia; order Chloroflexales; family Roseiflexaceae; genus UBA965. The sequence continues at coordinate 2,838 of JBKCGB010000068.1, read as the reverse complement.
TGTCGAGGTGGGCAACATCTATACGCTCGAGCTGGGGGTGATTACCTCTGCTGGTTATGTGGGGCTCGAAGAAGACGTACTGGTCACCGAAAATGGCGTCGTCTTTTTGTCCAACGAACAGACCGAAATGCGCATGATTTAAGTGCGATTGGTAGGGTAACGCAGGGATGGCAATCGCCGGCCCTGCGTTTTTTTGTAGAGATAATGTATAACTTTCATACGGAAATTGTGCGATTTAGCGCATTTGAATGCGAAAATGCGCGTGCTATACTCGGGTTGTAACGACTCCGCACTACATATCATTGCTTCAATTGCGCCGAATGTGACGCCCCTGGTAGTGCATAGTGCTGACTACGGAGGATATGATGAGTGCAGTAACACGTGTCTTTGCTGGGGTGACCAACACGCTCCGCCTCGCATTACCCAAAATCGGAGCAGGGTGGATGTTTGCCATCCTGACTAGTCATTTCAATCGGGTCTCAATCGTCGAGCTCGGTGTGGTGGCTGTCGTCATCACCATGATGATTGGCATGCACCACTTTTTATCGCCATTCCAAGTGGTGTTTGGGCGGATGGCTGATCGATACCCGATTTTTGGCTATCGGCGTACCCCCTATTTCATCATTGGCAGTCTAATCGCCAGTCTGACATTCGTCTTTTTGCCCGATGTGGCAGCAGCCATGGGGCAAGGCCAGACATGGGCTTTTGTGGCGGGGTTTGGTTTGCTCTTCCTCTTTGGTATAGGGATTGCAGCCACAGGGGATTCACATCACGCCTTGATTGCGGAAGTCACCGATGAAAAGACACGAGGCATCGTGGTGGCAGTGGTGTGGACATTCACCATTATCAGTGCCATTGCTGCGGCTATTTTCATCAAAGTCTCAGTCAGTGAGCAGTTTGTGTTTGCCGAAATGCAATCGCTCTACCGCATGACTCCCGTGGTCGTCATGTGTGCAATGCTTCCAATTCTCGGCATAGAAAAACGGCGTACGAAAGCTGATTTACACGCACTCGCGGCCACCTCTGCTACTGCGCGCGTGTCACCACTGCAGGCCTTGAGCGTGGCGTATACACTGATTCGTACCAATACCCAAGTCCGGGCTTTTTTTGGTTTCGTCTTTTTCTCGATTGTGGGCATCTTTCTCCAAGATGCCATTCTCGAAGTCTTTGGTGCCGAAGTCTTTGGCATGACCATTAAACAGACCTCCATGTTTAGCTCAACGTGGGGTGGTGGCGTGCTTGGTGGCATGCTCTTGATGGGGATTTTGAGCAGTGTGACCAGCATTCCCAAAAAACTGATTGGTCTGATTGGGGGATTCGGTACCGCTTTTGGCCTAGGACTGCTGACGATGACTGCACTGACGGGTATGCAGAGCTTGCTGATGCCAGCACTGATCATCATGGGGGTCTTTACCGGCTTCTACAACGTGGGTGCCTTGTCGATGATGATGGATATGACAGTCGAGGGATCAACCGGTCTGTACATGGGGATATGGGGCATGGCACAAGCCTTTGGCATGGGCGTTTCATCGTTTGCTAGTGGTACGCTTAAGACGCTGTTGATCGAATCGGGTGTGTTGTCACCTGCCATCGGATATACGGCGATTTTTGGGTTAGAAGTCGTGTTGATGGTGGTGGGTGTGGCCGTATTGCGCAGCGTCGATATTCAGCAGTTCCGCAGCTTGTCACGTGCCGACCTCACCCGCGCCATGGAGCAAGGCGCCGGCGCGTAACGGGGGGGCATGTCATGGCCAAATTTGACTTCCAACAGGTGGCATCACACTACGATGATTTGCATTTGCACACGCCCGCTGTCTCGCAGGCGGTCGGGCGGGCGCTGGTGGAATTGGTCGGTGCGGGGCAGTGCTTCCTCGAGATCGGTATTGGGACGGGGCGTATCGCACACCCCGTGATGCAGGCAGGGGGCGACGTCGTCGGCATCGATATTTCCACGAGCATGTTGCAGGTGGCGCAAGCGCGCCAGTTGCCCCAACTGGCGCTCGCAGACATGATGGCGTTGCCCTTCGCGGATGCTAGTTTTGATGCGGTGCTAGCCGTGCATGTACTCCACCACGCCAGTGATTGGCGCTTGGCGATGCGTGAATGTGCGCGTGTGCTCCGGCGCGGCGGCTGGTTTATTGAGGGACGTGACTGGAGTGACCCGAGTGCGTGTAGCATGCGTATCCGCACCAAAATGCGTGAAGTGATCATGGCGTTATCGCCGGGAATTCGTCCGCCAGGCATAGGAGCGGCGCGTCAGCAGTTTTTGAGCCGCCTTGGCGCAACCGCACACGCCGACGTTATCGGTGCCACCTGGCAGGATGCCGCCGCACCCGCAGATGTCATCGCGAGTATGCGTGCACGCAATGACCCGGAAACATGGGCTATTGAGCCTGCCTTGCTCGACGCCACACTCACACAGGTGGAAGCATGGGCTGCACACACCTGGCCAGATATGCAAGCGCCGCACCCATACGAGCGCCGCTTTGTGATTACCCCGATGACAATCGACCATGCTGCAGCGGATGCAGCCTAATTACGACGAAAGGACGCGACGTATGTCGCACGACAACAACGATGCCAAAGAGGTGATGACACACCATCACGTGTTCCCGTTTACTGCGATAGTCGGTCAACACGAGTTGAAGCTCGCACTCGCCTTGTGTGTCACCGACCCCACCATTGGTGGCGTGATGATCATGGGGCACCGTGGCACGGCCAAAAGTACCGCAGTGCGGGCACTCGCCGATATGTTGCCACAGGTGCGCATGGTGGTGGGCTGCCCTTACAACTGTGACCCTGCTCACCCCTCGCCGTTGTGCCCGCATTGTGTCGCCA
>JBKCGB010000067.1:0-2966 GCA_046303375.1 Roseiflexaceae bacterium | reverse complement strand
GCCCAGGATGCCGACCTGATTATCGGCATTGGTACGCGCTATAGCGACTTTACGACTGCCTCCAAAACCGCCTTCCAACACCCCGACGTGCATTTCGTCAATATCAATGTGTGCGAGTTTGATGCGGCCAAACACTTGGCCACCATGGTGCATGGCGATGCGCGTGAAAGCATCAGCGAGCTGGCACAGGCGCTGGTGGGCTATCAGGTCGATGCGGGCTACCGCGCCGAAGCCATGCGTCTGCAAGCTGAGTGGGATGCCGAAGTGCAGCGCATCTACGACATCCGCCTCGCCCCACTGCCGAGCCAAGGCGAAATCATCGGCGTGGTCAACGACCACAGCGACCCCAACGCCATCATGGTGTGTGCGGCGGGCAGTCTGCCCGGCGACCTGCACAAGTTGTGGCGGGCGCGTCACCCCAAAAACTACCACCTCGAATACGGCAACAGCTGTATGGGCTATGAGGTGGCAGGCGGGGTAGGCATCAAAATGGCCGCCCCTGACCGCGAAGTGTATGTGATGGTCGGCGATGGCAGCTGGCTGATGATGTCGAGCGAGCTGGTGACCGCCATCCAAGAAGAGCGCAAACTCATCGTGGTGCTGATCGACAACGACGGCTACAAAAGCATCGGTGGCCTGAGCCGCTCGCTCGGGCAGGAAGGCTTTGGCACGCGCTACGCCTACCCCCAACACAACATGCTCCCCAGCGACGCCGACGGCAACGACGTGGTACGCTTGCCGGTGGATTTGGCCAGCAACGCCCGTAGCCTGGGGGCGGATGTGATTGAATGCCGCGGCTATACCGAGTTTGTGGCAGGTATCGCCCAAGCCCGTGCCAACCGCAACACGACGGTGGTCTACATCCGCAACGACCGCTACCACGGTGTGCCTGGCTACGAAAGCTGGTGGGATGTGCCCCCGGCAGAGGTCAGCGATAGCCCCGAAGTACAGGCTAAACGCCGTGAGTGGGAAACCAAGCGGGCCGAAGAGCGGGATTATCTGTAGCAGTGACCTGTGAGAGCGGAGGATGCTCGTATGGCTCTACGTATCGGATTATTAGGCGCTGGCCGAATTGGGCAGGTGCATGCCCGCACCATCGTCCAGCGCGTACCCACTGCTCAATTGGTAGCAGTGGCAGACCCCATGCCTGGCGTGGCCCAGCAACTGGCTGAACGCTATGCGATTGCAACAGTTGCAACTGACTGTATGGCCGTCATTACCAACCCCGACATCGATGCGGTGTTGATTTGTACGCCCACCGACACGCACGCTGACTACATCATCGCTGCGGCTGCACATGGCAAGCATATTTTTTGTGAAAAACCGGTGGCGTTGGATTTGGCGCAGACCGACCAGGCACTAGCGGCGGCGGCCGCGGCAGGGGTCAAACTCCAGATCGGCTTTAACCGGCGCTTCGATGCCAACTTTATGCGCATCCAACAGGCGGTAGCGACGGGGCAGATTGGTACGCCCAAAATCGTACATATCATCAGCCGTGACCCTGCGCCACCGCCGATTAGCTACATCAACGTCTCGGGGGGAATCTTTCTGGATATGACCATCCACGACTGGGATGTGGCGCGCTTTTTGGTGGGCAGTGACATCACCGAAGTCTATGTGCAGGGTGGCGTGACGGTCGACCCAGCCATCGGCGCAGCCGGCGATATCGACACGCACGTGACCATGGTACGCTTTGCCAACGGGGTGATCGGTACCATCGACAACTGCCGACAAGCGGTGTACGGCTACGACCAGCGTGCCGAAGTCTTTGGCAGTGGTGGGAGTATTCAGACAGACAACAACTTCCCCAACAGCACGGTATTGAGTAACGCCACAGCGGTGCAACGCGACCTGCCGTTGCACTTTTTCATGCAACGCTATACCGAGGCCTACGCCAACGAAGTCGAGGCCTTTGTGCAGGCAGTCGTCAACGATACGGCGGTACTGGCAAGTGGCGATGATGCGCGCAAAGCGTTGCTGGCGGGGCTGGCGGCCTGGCGCAGCTACCGCGAGGGGCGACCAGTCAAACTCGCCGAAATCGGCTAATGCGTGCCGATGACAGAAAGGAAACCTATGCAGACATTTCGAATTGCGTTCCTCGGGGCAGGGCGCATCGGTCAGATGCACCTCAACAACATCAAACACCTAGCCGGCGTGACCGTGCAGGTGGTGGCCGACACCAACGCTGAAATGGCGGCACGCGGGGCAGCCATGGTCAATGCGGTGCGCCACACCGACGATATTATGGCGGCCATCCAGGCACCTGACGTGGATGCGGTGTTGATTTGCACGCCCACAGGCACGCACCCTGCGCTGATCAAAGCGGCAGTCCAGGCGGGCAAGCCGGTGTGGTGCGAAAAGCCGGTAGCGCTGACGTTGGCAGATGTCGACGACCTGAGTGCGTTTGTGGCGCAGTACGACGTGCCCGTAATGATCGGCTATATGCGGCGCTTTGATGTGCGTTATCAGCGTGCCAAAGCGCGCCTCGACGCCGGCGAACTGGGGCAAGTCGAGCGCTGGTACTCCAAAAGCATCGATGACAGCCCACCCAGCCTAGCCTTTATCAAGACTAGCGGCGGGATTTGTATCGACATGATTATCCACGACTTCGACTTGGCCACGTACTTCGTGGGGGATGTGGACGAGGTGATGGCATATGGGGCGGTGCTGGTCGATCCGGGCTTTATTGAGGCCGGTGATGTAGACACGATTACGGTGCTGTTGCGCTTCAAAAACGGTGCTATTGGCGTGATCGAGGGTGGGCGGCGCACAGCCTGGGGGTCCGACATCCGTACGGAGATTATGGGCAGCAAAGAGCGCGCCATGGTGGCATTCCCCAATTCGCCGCCGAGCAATATCGACGGCGGCGCCTCACCGGTGGTGTCGCATGGCAACGGCTTTACAGAGGCGTATATCACCGAGCTGCGCTACTTCTTTGAGTGCTTACGCGCTGGCACGACACCCCG
>JBKCGB010000066.1:0-11371 GCA_046303375.1 Roseiflexaceae bacterium | reverse complement strand
CATGGAACCAATCGGCGACGCCATGCATCGTTTCCCCATCAAGTTCAACTTGGTGGCCATGATTTTCATTTTGTTTGACATTGAAGTCATCTTTTTCTTCCCGTATGCGCTCGTCTATCGTGAACTCGGTATCCCAGGGCTGTTTGAAATGGGAAGTTTCGTGCTCGTGTTGTTGATTGGTCTCTTCTTTATCTTGAAATAGGGAGCGCTCACATGGGAATAGAAACCAAAGCCGGTGACATGGGTGTCGTCACCACGTCCCTCGAGACGGTGGTCAACTGGGGACGCACCAACGCCATGTGGCCGCTGTTGTTTGGATTGGCCTGCTGTGCCATCGAAATGATGGGTGCCCAAGGCTCCAACTACGACCTGTCCCGCTTCGGCATGGAGATTAACCGTGCCTCGCCGCGCCAAGCTGACCTCATCATCGTGGCCGGGCGCGTCTCACGCAAAATGGCGCCGGTCATCCGCCGCTTGTACGACCAGATGTCCAACCCCAAGTGGGTGATTGCCATGGGTGACTGCGCCTCGTGTGGGGGTGTGTTCAACAACTACGCCATCGTGCAGGGTGTCGACGAGGTTATCCCCGTCGACGTCTATGTCGCTGGGTGCCCACCCCGCCCCGAAGCCCTCATCGACGGTATTATGCAGCTTCACGCCAAAGTCGAACGCATGAAATTAGACGGTTCGTTGCGTGAGCGCGCACCGATTCACGTATAGCGAGGTTTGTGCGCCCATGGATAATGCAACAGTCGTAGCCCGCCTGCAAGAACAATTCGGCGATACTATCACCGTACTGACTGATGCCCGCAGTGGCGAGGCCTGTATCGGTGTACCAGCCAGCCACATCGTGACCGTCGCACAGTTTCTGCGTGACGACAGCGCACTGGCCTACAACGCCCTCGAAAACCTGTGTGGTGTCGATTACCTCGGGCGCACACCGCGCTTCGAAGTCGTCTACCACCTGCTTTCGTACACCAACAAACACCGCATCTGCCTCAAAGTGGGTGTCCCTGCCACCAATCTGCACGTGCCCACCTTGACCGGCGTCTGGCAGGCAGCCAACTACCAAGAGCGCGAAACGTTCGACATGTTTGGCATCGTCTTTGACGATCACCCAGCACTCGACCGTATCCTGATGCCCGATGACTGGACCGGTCACCCGTTGCGCAAGGACGTACCACTCGGCTACGAAGAAGTCGCTTTTTCGAGCAATCAGAACCAGATTTACGCACAGAAGCCCTTTGCCGAAGAATAGTCGGCCTGGTGCATGAGGGAACTATGACGATCATTGATCACAGCCTGTCGGTACCTTCGCCACGAAGCATCACCGAGCCCGCCTTGGCCGGCAAAACCGATACCATGGTACTCAACATGGGTCCACATCACCCCAGCACGCACGGCGTGTTGCGTCTCGTCGTCGAACTCGACGGTGAGACGGTGGTCAATGTGGCCCCCGATGTGGGATTCCTGCATACCGGCATCGAAAAGACCATGGAGCACAAGACCTATCAACAGGCCGTGGTGCTCACCGACCGTACCGACTACTTGGCGCCACTTTCCAACAATTTGAGTTACGTATTGGCCGTGGAAAAATTGCTGGGTGTCGACATTCCCGAACGCGCCACTACCGCTCGTGTGCTCCTGGTCGAATTGCAGCGTATCTCGAGCCACTTGGTGTGGCTGAGCACACATGCCCTCGACTTGGCCGCCATGAGCGTCTTTTTGTATGGCTTCCGCGAGCGCGAACAAATCCTCGATATCTTTGAGATGGTCTCGGGCGCGCGCCTGATGACCAGCTACTTCCGCGTCGGTGGTTTGGCATATGACCTGCCCAGCGAGTTTTTGCCCACCGTCAAAGCCCTGCTCGACATCATGCCTGCGCGCATCGACGAATATGAGTCGCTGCTGACCAACAACATCATCTGGAAAGAGCGCACCATGGGCATCGGCGCCATCGACAGTGCTGCAGCTATCCAATACGGGTTGACAGGCCCTGCGTTGCGTGCCACCGGTGTGGCCTGGGATTTGCGCAAAGACATGCCGTACTGTGGCTACGAAACATACGACTTCAATGTACCTATCGCCCAAAACGGCGATATCTACGATCGTTATTTGGTGCGTATGGCCGAAATGCGTGAGAGCGTCAAAATCGCACACCAAGCCTGGAAACGCCTGGGCGATATGGGCCCCGGGCTCTTTCAGACCACGAATCGCAAAGTCGTACCACCACCCAAAAGTGAAATCACGCACAGCATGGAATCACTCATCCACCACTTTAAGTTGTGGACAGAGGGCTTCAAGCCACCCCGTGGCGACGCCATGGCTGCCATCGAATCACCGCGCGGCGAGTTGGCAACCTACATCGTCAGCGACGGCAGCCCCAAGCCGTATCGCGTGCACCTGCGCACCCCGTCGTTTATCAACTTGCAGGCATTGCCACACATGGCCAAAGGCCAGCTGATGGCTGACTTAGTCGCCTTGATTGCCTCGCTAGATCCCGTGCTCGGAGAAGTCGATCGTTAAGCGGTTTTCCGCCCAAGTGTAGGACACATACATGTCACTTCGTCAAAAACATGGTGCCGAGATCGATGCCATCTTGGCTCGCTACCCCCAAAAGCGCAGCGCCATTTTGAACCTGCTCTACATCGCCCAAGATGAATATGGCCACCTCACCGATGCTGCCATCCGCGAAGTCGCCACCATCATCGATGTGCCACCTACCGATGTCTTCGAAGTGGTCGGCTTTTACACGCTCCTCTACGACGAAAAGGTCGGCAAAGTAGTACTCCAGGTATGTGACGACGTGCCGTGCGCCTTTTGTGGTGCCGAAGAGCTCGTCAAAACGCTCGAAAACAAGCTAGGCATCCAGTGCGAGCAGACCACACCTGATGGGATGTTCACATTGCAACGCGTCAAGTGCTTGGCCGACTGCAACTATGCACCCATGCTCCAAGCCAACCTCGACTACTACCGCAATCTCGATACCCCCGAAAAGGTCGACGAGCTACTCACCCAGTTGCGTGAACGTATCGCCAAAAACGACCGCATCAGCATCTCGGGAAGCCACGCCGAAATATAACACATCGGGGTGTCATGCAAGAGTAAGGGCGTCTTTTCATGGCGCACTCCTGCATGACACCCCGACATTATGTGTTGATAGTGGTCAACGACGTCTGCAGGTGGGTGCGCACATATTCGCTAATTTCGCCACGCAATAATTCCGCATTGTCACCGGTTAATGTCAACTGCAACACCACATAGGCGGCAATCACGTTGCCACCACTGGCTGTGAAATGATTCAAGCCATGGTTGTAACTTGCTGAGGCAGTTTTGTGAATCATCCCGACCACCTGCCAGCCATTCAATCCTGCCAGCTGGACTTGGCTGAGATCAAGCCCTGTAATGGGATTTTTCAACTGATACATCGCCGAATCAACCCCCACCTGCACATGTCGTGTCAGATAAATGGGTGATGCTTGCTTGGCGCGGCGAATAATTGCATCCACCTGCATATTAAGCTGTTGTTCGTTCATGGGACATCCTCCTGTAAGCGATATGTTGGCTGTGGCGGTGCTGGGGCAAAGCACTCGTGACGCACGAGGGTGGCAGTGATACCACGTGGTTGCTGGGCAAGCAGCTGGTGGAGCATTGCAGTGAGGAGCGCCGGCGTGGTACCAATACGCGCATTAACGGTCACGGTGGCTTGTGTGGTCTGTGCCGGTTGCGGGATTAGATCCCACGTGACCGTGCCGGTGGTAGTGGTCATACTGGCTTTGGCCTGCGTGTGTGGCGTCTGCGCGTACATTTTGAGGTGGGCGATAGCGGCATCGTCTTGCCACGCCAGCTGCGCCATCCGTTGCAACGCACCTGCCAACCAGCTATCCAGCCCAAATGGGTGTGGCGCCTGGAGAGTTATCACCGCATTCAACCAACCCAATGCGGCTTCGGCATCGGCATAGGTGCCATAATCGATGTCGAGCGTACGGGGAACAGCACGCTGCTGGCGCACCAGTGTCAGCCATGCATCCACACTGGCGTCGTCGCCCTGTGCAATCGTCACAATCTGTTGTTGGGGGTGGTGCTGGTGGAGTTGAGCGAGTTGGTGCTGGAGCTGTGGTGGCGTCAGAGTATCCACTTTGGAAAGGACGATAATTTCGGCTTCGGCCAGCTGTTTGTGATGCAGGTACGCCACTTGCGGTATAAACGATGTGAGTGAACGATGCGGGTCAGACAACACGGTGAGAGGTGCGATCTGTACCATTTCACCATGGAAAGCACGAAGTGGTCTGAGCACCGTGGCGGCAATGTCCGTACAACTCCCCACTGGTTCAGCCAAAATCACATCGGGCGCCACCTGGTCACGCAACGTCATCACGGCAGTCAGCAGATCGGGGAAGCGACAACAAAAACACCCCCCCTGCACCTCAATCACGGGTGCCTGCCCAGTCTGTGCCAATGCGGTATCCACCAAATCGTGCCCTTGGTCGTTGGTAATCAGCCCTACCCGCAATCCCTGTGCCTGGAGGCGCTGTGCGGCGCGTAGCATCAGCGTACTTTTGCCAGCACCCAAAAACCCTGCAACAATGATGAGTTGTGTTTTTTGCATACCAATACACTCTACATAGTAGTATTGTGCATATTATCGCATGGCGAGGAGCGTACTGTACCGATAGATACAGTAGGTGCACACACCTACTGTATCTATCAGTATCATCTATTCGGTTATACTAAATGGGATTGCGTTGCCTTGCACCACGCCATCGATGTACAGTTCTGCGGCATACGATCCGGCTTGGAGCTCGTACAGTGGACCAATATCAATGGGAATCGGCAAAACAACCATACCATCCCCACGATCGTCCCATGTCGTCACATAGCGTAGTGTAGTATCTTCGACACCGTCCATGTAGATGCGCACAATCACCTGGGCATCTGGCATCGTATTGGCGGCTTCAAATGAAAACGCCAACGGCGTTACTGCAATATCAGCACTTGCAATCGCGTCTTGTGCCACAAACGTGTCATCGTCACCCACTACGCCCAAACTCAGATTATTTGTGGTCACCGCACCAGGTTGCACGTTGTACTCGAGTGTTATTGCGGTAGAGCGAATCTGTGCCACTGCTGCATCAATGGCAGTCACAGTCGCATCCGTCAACGTGAGCGGGGGGAAGTCACTTGCCTCTGCGTTTAGTGCTGCCACCTGCACATCCGCAATAATATCTGCGACATCCGCTAGCGTATACCAAAAATCCTCATCGGGCTCATTCCCGTCAGTGCGAATTTGTTGTACCAAGCGTTGCACTGTTGCAACAAGCGTTGCCACCGTTGCATCAGCAGCTTCCGGTGTATCAAGCGCATATTGAATGGCAGCGTGTTGCCCGAGTGCCACCAAATTATCAGGTTCACGCTTCAACCATGCATTCGTTGCAATTTGCGCCTCTGCATAATTACCTTGCAACATCATCACGTATCCCTCAAGGTTGTCAATGCTCGTTTCATCGAACCCTGTACGACGCGCCGATGCCAAATCCTGCAATGTTTCGGGATATTTGCTTTGTGCGTAAAAGATCCATGCCCGCTCATAGTACGCATTTGCATAGTCGGGATTCAGACGGATAGCTTCGTCGTACTTAGTTAATGCCTCGTCATTATTACCCACATATGCTTGTGCATAAGCCTCGGTATAGGCGGTGATGGCTGCATCATTGATCGTAGGTACGGGAGTCACGTACGTCTGCACACTCCACGCTAGTGTCACTAACGTTAGCCCTACAGCCATCGTCAAGACCATCAGTCGTGGCACATCGACCATCACTACGCCGAGACCAAGTAGTGCCAATACCACTGCAAGCAGTGTCAAATGCACTACATAGGTATTCGCCTTGCTGTCCCAGGCTGCATCAAGTGGAGCAGACGCAGCCAGATACTGTTCGGCACGAATCGCATCTTTGAGATATGTATCGACTTCATACTGTGCATCAGCGTTGTCGTTATCAACATAGGGTGGCTGCAGCATGGGCGATACCATAGCGAGTGCATCGCGTAATGCATCGATTTTACCTGCAACAGAGCCATCTTCTTGGCTGACTGCTAGTGCCTCTTGCTGATCAAGTAATTCATTCATACGCTGGATGTAACCAGTATCAAATGTCGCCTGCGTTTCACCAACGCTACGAATCTGCATCGCTGCAATCGCATAGCGCTGAGTATCAGCGCGATACTGTGTATTTAAATTACTGGCCTGCATCTGCAACATACCAATGACTGCAGCATAGATGGTAATAATTGCAATCGTGATACCAATTGCAGCATTAGACCCGTTGAGTCGTTCGATAATTTTTTGCATGATCAGCGCACCCCTGCTTCTATCACGACTGTCCATGCCACAAGTGCTCCCGACACGATAATCCCAATCAATGCCAGTACGAAATTCGCCTTTGGTATCTCAATGAGCTCGGTCAATGATACGAGCAAAATAACGAGCGCATACCCCACCAACAACACCACAAGTAGACTGGTTTTGTCACGACTTTGCTGCGATTCTGCATAAACAGCAGTCACATTTACATTGCGCTTCCCCACTATACTTGCATACACTGCACGTGCATCAGCTGTGCGATTAAACTCGCCTGTGCGCTTCACAAAGCGTTGCGGGAATTCAGTCTTAGCGACATTCGCAGGCAATGCATCAGCCTCGCTCTGTTCTATATACATAGCTTGTACTTCGGGATCACTACTTTCGTCAGCCTGGAGCAATGATATATCCCGTGTATTTGTTGCGATGACATAGTCAGTATATGCACGCAAATGATCACTCACATCGTTGGCAGCCCGAATCCGCGCACTCGCATCAGTAATCATGGCATGAATACCATCGTTGATGGCATCCCCCATCGCATCATCGATGACAGACATACGCCAAGCGGTATACGCACCTCCAGCAGCAGCACACATCAGTGCTACTGCTACCCAAATCTTGGCAATTGTGTCACTCATTCAAGCAGCTCCTTTATGTCACGTAAAAACATAGACACATGACACCGTTATATCATTAACATGTGTACCATCATCATATACCAAATTTGCATGGTCTATTCACACAATCTGGGCTGTTAAGTTTATTTAGTTGTAAATACCATTTATCCGTATATATCACATGAAACATGCTAAGATACACAGACGTCTTGCACAGAGGTATGTATCTCTATGTAGGTTTCTTTCATACAGGAGGTTGTGATGAATACGGTGGCACATATTGCATGGCGTACGAGCATGATTCTCCTGTGTATGGCATTCCTACTCAGCCAATGCGCGGCTGAAGTCTCAATTAGCATTGATACACCCACTCCGACGGCTGGTACGAGCACGCGTACCGATACCACCATCACGCCTACCCATTCTACACAGGAAGAGAAGTCCCCTCGCCCACGTGCCACGTTGATACCCAGTCCAACCAAAATCGGATCTGCATTGATCCCACTCGCCCCCACCAAAGTGCGCATCGACACCGGGGTAGTCAAACCCACTGAAACACCCAAAATGCTGCGCTTTGTGCGTGAAAGCCTCAACGAAGCTGCCACGTGTGTGGCGATCCGCATCCAAGGTATCGATACCAGCGGCTGGCGCGTGACTATTGATGGGCTCAAACTCGCCGCGGAATTTGACGAAAACAGCACCGCCAGGGTCTGTGGGCTACGGGCGGGCGCAGAATTCACCTTTACGATCCGTGATGCAAAAGACGCCCCCGTCGCCGGTGGTGCGGGGATTCCCGCCCGTGATACGGCCATCATGCTGGCGACGTGGGAATAATGCGATAGAGAGTGTTCTAGTATAGATGAGGGGAACCGGGCATGGCCACACCCAACGATACGTTGATTACCTACGGCAACATGGATGTCGATACGCTGTTGCCTTCCCTTGGGAGTCGGCGTACCGGATTGACCTCCAAAGAGGTGGTGACACAACGCCAGCAGCATGGGCGCAACGATATCGCATCTGAGCACGTCACGACACTCTGGGAGCGGGTCTTCGATACCTTCAAAAACCCCCTCAATCTGCTGTTGGTCATTCTTGCAATCATCGCCTATGCAACCGGCGACTATCGCGCAGCCATCATCATCACCGGCATGATGTTGTTGGCGGTGGTGCTCCGCTTCACCCAAGAAATACGGGCAGATGCGGCAGCTGCCAAACTCAAAGCGCTGGTTGCGAACCGTGCCAGCGTCGTCCGTGATGGACATGACGTCATGCTCTCGTTCGAGGATCTGGTCGTCGGCGACATCGTCAACCTCAGCGCAGGCGACATGATTCCGGCCGATGTGCGCATCATCGCCGCCAAAAACGTGTCGATCGACCAATCGACGCTCACGGGAGAGGCGTTGCCTGCCAGCAAATTTGCCACTGCGACTAGCGATGCCCAAGCCCCGCTCGAACACGACACGTTGTGCTTCCTCGGCTCTAATGTGGTCAGTGGTGCCGGCCAAGCAGTCGTTGTGGCGACTGGGGCACAGACGTTTTTTGGTGAGTTGGCACAACGCGTCACTGCAAAACGCGAAGAATCGAGCTTTGATCGCGGCGTCAATTCGTTTACTTGGCTAATGATTCGCTTTATTGCCGTCATGGTGCCATTGGTCTTTTTCATCAATGGGTTTGTAACGCGTAACTGGTGGGAAGCATTTTTGTTTGCCACGTCGATTGCGGTCGGTCTCACACCCGAAATGTTTCCCATGATCGTCTCGGTCAACCTCTCTAAAGGGGCAATTGCCATGTCGCACAAACGCGTCATCGTCAAACGCCTCAACGCCATCCAAAATTTCGGTGCCATGGACGTGCTGTGTACCGACAAAACTGGCACACTCACCGAAGGAAAAATCGCCCTCAGCGATCATATCGACATGCGCGGCACCTCAGACACCACGGTGTTGCACTATGCTTATCTCAACAGTTTTTTTCATACCGGCCTCAACAATGTACTCGACGATGCGATTCTGGCCCACGCCACGCACGAGCAATTCGATATCGCTGCCACCGGATACACCAAAGTCGACGAAATTCCATTTGATTTTATGCGCAAACGCATGTCTGTGATTGTCCAACACGGCGATACGCGGCTGCTTCTTTGTAAAGGTGCCTACGAGGAAATTGTCGCGTGTTGCCGTACCATTCAGTACCCAGACGGCGTGGTCACGCTAGACGACACCCATATTGCCCATGCCACCACGCTCGTCAACGACGCCAATCAGCACGGCTACCGTGTGGTGGCCGTAGCCTACAAAACGCTCACCACCACGGACACACGATACGACGTCAGTACCGAAACCGATTTGGTGTTGTGTGGGCTGTTATCATTCCTCGACCCACCCAAAGCAAGTGCCAAGGAAGCCGTGCAAGCACTCGCCGATTTGGCCATACACATCAAAATTTTGACTGGTGATAGCGACGTGATTACGGCACATATTTGCGCACAAGTCGGCATCCCGACGAGTCATGTGCTCCGTGGGCAAGACATTGCGCAGATGGACGATGCCACATTCGCGCAGGTCGTCGAAGAGAGTCACATCTTTGCCAAACTCAGTCCCGACCAAAAAGAACGCATTATCCGCACCCTACAGCACAACGGCCATGTGGTTGGGTTCATGGGTGATGGTATCAACGATGCCCCCGCCTTACGCCGTGCCGATGTCGGTATTTCAGTCGATTCTGCCGTCGATATTGCCAAAGAATCCTCCGACATTATTTTGCTCGATCCAAGCCTCCACGTCCTCAAAGAAGGGGTCATCGAGGGTCGC
The DNA here is from genome assembly GCA_046303375.1 of Roseiflexaceae bacterium. Taxonomy (GTDB): domain Bacteria; phylum Chloroflexota; class Chloroflexia; order Chloroflexales; family Roseiflexaceae; genus UBA965. Next base: position 1,577 of record JBKCGB010000066.1, on the reverse strand, counting down.
AATGTCTTTGGCAACATTGTCAAATATGTGCGCATGGCGGCCAGCTCAAACTTCGGCAACATGTTTAGCGTGGTCGGCGTGAGTGCATTTCTGCCGTTCGTGCCGATGCTCCCGATTCAGATTCTGCTCAACAACCTGCTCTATGATTTGTCGCAATCTGCCATTCCGAGCGACAGCGTCGATCCCGAGTGGATTACGCACCCACGGCGCTGGGATATCAACAATTTGCTCCGCTTCATTGTGGTCATTGGTCCAATTAGTTCGCTCTTCGACTACTCTACGTTCCTCATCTTGGTGACGCTGTTTCACGCCGGCAATCAACCAGAGTTTTTCCATACGGCCTGGTTTATCGAGTCGATTTTTTCGCAAATCCTGGTCATCCACGTCATCCGCACGACCAAAATACCGTTTCTGCAGAGCATGGCCAGCTGGCAGCTCAGCCTGGCATCATTGGCAGTGTTGGCGGTTGCGGCATGGTTGCCCGTCTCGCCACTTGCGAGTACGCTTGGCTTTGTACCGCTCACCATCGAGTATTGGGGCGTGTTGGCCATCTTGTTGTTGTTGTATATCCCACTGACACAAGTCATCAAATCCTGGTATGTACGGCACTACGGCATTTGATGCCCCCCTACGCCCCCACATGGATGGTGTAGGTCTGCATATGCACGCCAGCGGGGGCGGTAACACATATCTCGATGGAGTGGGCAGATGCCACCGCCCACGGCACAGCTATTTTGCACGGGCACATGCCGCGCGCTGCATACCACTACCGGAACATATCATCGGTGGACAATACCACGTACCTCAGCGCGATTGGAAGAGTTCGAGCGGGTTCCCACTGGGGTCATCACACAAAATTTGCTGCCCTCCAGGACCCTGGATAATGTCTGAGCGGAATGTCACACCACGCGCTCGGAGCGACTCAACTGTCGCAAGTAAATCTGGCACAGCCAGCACCAGGCGATTCCAACCGCCCGGAACCGGTTGACGACCATCGGCGAGCGGTTTCGCTGCAGATGTCTGTGGACCACTCAACCAGAGGTGGACGTCGTCCTTGCTGACGATGGCGAATGCACCACCCCAGTTTTCGGTTTCGACAAATCCAAGGGCTTCACAATAGAATGCCGAAGTCTGCGCGACATCAAGCACTATCAAGCGAACAACTGTCATTCCATCTCCTCCTAAGAAAGCCTCTCGCTCAGAGGAGGCTTTGTCCCTCGGGGCAACTCAAAAGCGCCAAAATTGCCGTATGGGCATGCAACCGATTTACGGTCTAATCAAACACCACAGACCACGGACCATCTACCACAGTGCGGTGACATCTTCGCCACGGTGCATCGCCGGTGGTGCGGGGATTCCCGCCCGCGATACGGCCATCATGGCGGCGACGTGGGAGTAGGCACACTGGCTGTTGCCAACCACTCTAGCACCGTCTGGTTGACCACATCAGGGCACTCTTGATGCACAAAATGCCCAGCATCAAGCAGATGAAACGTGATGGGCTGGTGCACCCAGCGCTGATTTTCGGCATGACTACTCGTCAGCAGTGCGGTATCGCGACTCCCATGGATGACCAG
>JBKCGB010000065.1:0-17318 GCA_046303375.1 Roseiflexaceae bacterium | reverse complement strand
TTTTGTTGGGGGGTTTTTTTGGGTTCCACAAAAACCCCCGCCCCACGGATGAATTGTTAGCCTTCGAGCGTCGATGTATCGCCCAAATCCTGACCGAGGGCCTGTGCTTTGAGGACGCGGCGCATGATTTTGCCAGAGCGGGTTTTGGGCAAGGCTGGTACAAACGTGACTGCTTCGGGTTTGGTGATGGGACCGAGCTCTTTGGCCACGTGGGTGCGGAGCTCTTCGCTGAGTTTATCGCTGCCGTCGATGCCAGCGCGCAGAATCACGAAGCAGTGGATACCAGTACCTTTGACTTCGTGGGGCAGGCCGATGGCAGCGGCTTCGGCCACAGCTGGATGCGAGACCAGGGCGCTTTCGATTTCGGCGGTGCCGAGACGATAGCCGGAGACCTTGATGACGTCGTCGATGCGGCCGATGACCCAGAAGTAGCCATCTTTGTCACGGCGCGCCGAGTCACCCGCGGTATACATGCCCACTGGCTCGCTGTTCCAATATTGGTTTGCGTAGCGCTCGGGATCGTGCAAAATGGTGCGCATGATGCCGGGCCAGGGGCGTTTGGCGACGAGCAAGCCATCTTCGTCGGCATTTTTGCTGTGACCATGCTCGTCGACCACGTCCATTTCAATGCCCAGGAATGGTTTGGTGCCGGAGCCTGGTTTGAGCGGTGTGGTGGGGTTCGGGGTAATCATGAATCCGCCGGTTTCGGTTTGCCACCAGGTATCCATGATGGGGCAACGTCCGCCGCCGATAACGTCGTAGTACCAGCGCCAGGCTTCTGGGTTGATGGGTTCACCCACCGAGCCGAGCAAGCGCAGGCTGGAGAGGTCGTGGCGTTTGGGCCAGGCATCACCGAAGCGCATCAGTCCACGAATGGCAGTGGGTGCCGTATAGAGGATGCTCACCTTGTAGCGCTCCACAATCTGCCACCAGCGATTGGGGTAGGGGTAGTTGGGGGCTCCCTCGTAGATCATCGAAGTCGCACCCTCCATCAATGGCGCATAGACGATATAGGAGTGCCCGGTAATCCAGCCAGGGTCAGCCGCACACCAGTAAATGTCGTCTTCTTTGATGTCAAAGGTGAAATTATAGGTGGCTGACGTATGGACTGCATATCCGCCATGGGTGTGGAGCACACCCTTGGGTTTGCCCGTCGAGCCCGACGTATAGAGGATAAACAGCGGGTGCTCGGCATCGACGACGGTGGTTTCGCAGGTTTCGCTGGCAATGGGGAGCGACATCAAGTCATGCCACCAATAGTCGCGCCCGACGTGCATATCGACGGTGTGCCCGGTGCGTTTGAGCACGATACAGGTCTGTATAGTGGGACTGGCTGCCATGGCATCGTCGGCGATTTTTTTGAGCTCGACGATTTTGTTGCGCATGTAGCCGCCGTCGGCGGTGATGAGCACTTTGGAATGGGCATCGGCGATACGGTCACGCAGAGCCTCGTGTGAGAAGCCGCCATAGATGACGGAGTGCGCGGCGCCGATTTTGGCACAGGCCAGCATGGCAAAGGGCAGCTCGGGGACACGTGGTAGGTAGATAGAGACGATGTCGCCTTGGCGTACGCCCATGGCTTTGAGCACATTGGCAAGTTTGCTGACTTCGCGGTTAACGTCGGCATATGAAAAATTGCGTACGGTGCCGTCTTCGCCTTCCCAGATATAGGCGAGTTTGTTGCGTCGCCAGGTTTTGAGGTGGCGGTCGATGGCGTTGTGCACGATGTTGATTTTGCCATCGGTGAACCACTTAAAAAACGGCTTGGCACTTTCGTCCAAAATGGTGGTGTAGGGCTGATACCATTCGAGGCGTTGCGCCATGTCATGCCAGAATGTGTGGGAATTATCAAGCGACCAGCGGTGAAGCTCATCCCACGTGCTACAGCCTTTTTGGTACATATAGGCGGTAATATTGGCGTTGGCGACAATGTTGGCTGTTGGATGGTAAATGTCCGCAGCAGCACTGCTGGGGCGCGCGTCTTCGGTCATACAAAACCTCCCTATCAAACGGTAATCAGCTCAGGTGGGAATAGGCATAAACATGATACGCAACGTGTATGCCTCTATTATAGCAAACTCTGCTCTACGCGTGAGTGCTGGATGGACGGGCATACAAAAGGCCCCCGATGCACCACAGTCGTGCATCGGGGGCTGATGAATCGAGCTAACGCAAATCGAAGCGATCGGCGTTCATGACTTTGGTCCAGGCGGCGATGAAGTCGCGTACAAAACGCGCATTGTTGTCGTCTTGGGCATAGACTTCGGCAATCGCACGCAACTCGGAATTGGAGCCAAAGACGAGGTCGATGCGTGTGGCAGTACGGACGGCGGTACCGCTGATGCGGTCTTTGGCGACGTAGCTGTTGTAGCCGGTCTGTTCCCATTTGACGTTCATGCTGAGCAGCGTCTTGAACCAGCCGTTGTCGAGCGTCGGGGTGCTGTGCCAGACGCCTTCGCCGCTACGGCTGATGCCGAGGGCGCGCAACCCGCCGACGAGTACGGTCATCTCGACCGGAGTCAACCCGAGGAGTTGTGCTTTGTCGAGCATCATTTCTTCGGGGCTGACGGCAAACTCTTTCTCGGCGTAGTTACGGAAGCCGTCAGCGCGCAGTTCGAGATGTGCAAAGCTGGCAACATCAGTATCCTCTTGGCGGGCATCACCCCGCCCACCCGCAAATGGCACTACGGTACCACTGGCACTGGTGATGGCGACGCTACCGGCCAGGACGATGATATCGGCCACGCTCATGCCTGAGTCAGCGGCGATTTTTTCGTAGACGGGCAACACCTGGGCGAGTAGTGCCGGATTATTGACGGCCCAGGTGCGCTGTGGTGCCAACCGGATGCGTGCACCGTTGGCGCCGCCGCGGTTGTCGGAGCCACGGAAGGTGGCCGCACTGGCCCAGGCGACTTCTACCATGGCAGTGATACTCAACCCGCTGGCCTTGAGGGCGGCGGTCGCCTTGTTGATTTGGTCGGCACTCGGTGTGCGCCCAGCGGGGATGGGGTCTTGCCACGTATAGCTGGCGTTCTTGTAGTCGCCGGCGACGTAGTTGCTTTTGGGTCCCATGTCGCGGTGGAGCAGCTTGAACCAGGCGCGGGCAAAGGCCTCGCCGAAGGCGGTCGGATCTTTGACGAAGCGCTCGCCGATGGCACGGTAGATGGGGTCCATTTTGAGGGCCATGTCGGCAGTCGTCATCATGGGCAGGACTTTCTGACCACTGCCGTCGACCTGGGGAGCCATGTCTTCGGGGGCACAGTTGACCGGGTACCAGAGATGCGCACCAGCGGGGCTCTTGGCGAGCTTCCACTCATACTTGTAGAGCAGGTCGAGGTAGCCCATATCCCACTGGGTGGGGTTGGCCGTCCACGGGCCTTCGATGCCGCTGGTGATAGTATCGACGCCTTTGCCGCTCTTGTGGGTGCTGGCCCAACCGAATCCTTGGGCCTCGATGGGGGCACCCTCTGGCTCAGCACCGACACTCGATGCAGGCCCGTTACCATGCGCTTTGCCGAACGTGTGTCCGCCGGCCACAAGGGCAAAGGTCTCTTCGTCGTTCATGGCCATGCGCTTGAACGTTTCACGCACGTCTTGGGCCGAAAGGAGTGGGTCCGGGTTGCCGTTAGGACCCTCGGGATTGACATAAATCAAGCCCATTTGTACAGCGGCTAGGGGGTTTTCGAGGTCTTGGCGCGTGGCACCATAGCGCTTGTCGCCTAGCCATGTGTCTTCGGAGCCCCAGTAGATATCTTTCTCGGGGTGCCAGATATCGACACGACCGAGGGCAGTACCGTGGTTGGGCCCCCCCATGTCTTCGATGGCCACGTTGCCGGCTAGTACGAGCAGGTCGGCCCACGACAATTTGTTGCCGTATTTCTGTTTGATGGGCCACAGCAAGCGACGCGCCTTGTCGAGGTTGCCATTGTCGGGCCAGCTGTTGAGTGGCGCAAAGCGCTGGCTGCCAGTACTGGCACCGCCCCGCCCATCGCCGACGCGGTAGGTGCCGGCGGCGTGCCAGGTCATGCGGATGAAAAATGGCCCGTAGTGACCATAATCTGCTGGCCACCACGCTTGGCTATCGCGCATGACGGCACGGATGTCCGCTTTAACAGCGGCTAAATCAAGTGATTTAACTGCATTGCGATAGTCAAAATCACCGAGTGGGTTGGACCGTGTATCGTGCTGACGCAGGATATCAAGGTTGAGAGCGTTGGGCCACCAATCCTTGTTTTGTGTACCTGTGCTGGGTGTGGTGGTTGCACCGTGGTACGGACATTTTTCTTGTGAGTCTGCCATTTTTTCTCCTCATGTATGAACGGTGTAACATGCGTGTGCATAGATGGTGGAATGCGATGCCATCCGATCGGCAACGACACACGCGATGGGTGGTAGGATCACCCAACAACAATTATAACTTTCACATCTTTTCAAGGAGATGTCAAGTTATTGCACCGCTGTGGATGCCTCATACAGGGGGCGTAAGGGATGCGTACTCTTACTCAACTACAAGCGCTGTATTTGGTGTTATGGTCTCATAAATATCTGACAGCTGACCGATGAGATCATAAATAGTTGCATCGTCAGCAGGTGGCTGTACCCGGGCAACGACTTCAGCGGGCACCCGACTGCGCTTGCTGTCAACGAGCTGTTCAAAGTACGAGATACGAGTGATTCCATAGGTAGTACGCAGTTTGCTGCAGAGCAGACTGATTTCAAGTGCCTCATGGAAGCGTGCTTGACGATACAAAATCAAGCTGTAGATGTCAGCGACAAAGAGTAACTCGCCGAGATTACCCACACTCCGGAGCACAGCAAATGCTTGAATGATGTGTTCCATAGCAACAGATGTACGGCGCAATAGCGCCTCAATGGCTGCCATCCGCATGTAGAGCTGTGCCGTGTAGTAGGGCACTGCGTATGGTTTAATCTCCTCGTTGAGTTTGGCCAAAATTGCGAGCGCAATGTCGTAGCTCCCCGCATACATATACAGCAAACTGCGCTGGAAATGTGTCATGACGTAGGCAGCAGTGAGATTGCGATCATCCATACTATACTGAATGGATTGCTCGTTTGATGCCAGCGCTAATGAAATATCGTGCAACATACTATGGACATTCGATATGATGTGATGACCAAATGACAACCAGTCACGGTGTTGTGCGCCCTCAAGTGCAGACATGATTTGCGGGATTAATGGCAGTGAATTTTGGATGGCTACGTGATTATTGGTACTCACATAGATACTCAGCAATACAATCTGACTCTGTGCCCAGATGTGTGGATGGCTTTGTGGTGAGACATATTGACCAGCGACATGTTGTATGCGTTGTGCGCTATCAAACTGGCCGCGCACAATGTACATGCGCCCCATGATGACACACAGTTCGGCCAGCGTGGGATGAATCACACGGTGTTGCATGATGAGTTGCTCGGCGAACACAATCACATGGGAGGTGGCATCATGGTAGAGCCATATCTGCAACCAGTTTACAAGCAGCTTTGTGACGTCAAAGAGCACTTGGACATGCTGTGCAACCACACGTTGTACAAAGTGAAGCACTACCATCATGTCATGCTGTTGCACATTTGCGATGACATCAAGATTGTTTGATTGTGCAACACGCCCAAGGAGATGAATATGATGTTCGTATTCACTGATACGACGTTGTAGTGGCATATTGTTGATGTAGCCGAGACTCACATGTGGCGAGATGCGGTAACTGAAGTGTTGTTCGCTGTAGATGCGTTCGATGAATGTCTGTTGTATCAGGGTCTGCAGACTCTGTTCTATGTGCTGAATTGCCAGATTCGATTTGAAATAGATCAACAGGAAACTGTGTGATATCGGTGTTTCTATGATTGCCAAAAATGTAAAGACCGACAATTCGCTGGGATTCAGTTGTTCGATTTTTTCACGCCACGTCTGCTCGTTATCGGTGCGGTAGTTGGTCGTGTGCATACTAGCGAGATGCAGAATATGGCGCGGAATCCCTTTGGCTTGCCGACACACGCTATGCAGTAGGTACAAATCATCTGCGGAATAATGGATGCCGTACTCACTCAGCGCTTGGACAAAGAGCAACATCGCTGGTGAATTGGTGGTAGCGTCGTAGAGTGGCTTGAGGGCCTCAACAACTATCCCAAGTTCCACATTCATGAGTTCGTGCGGGATATGTGGTTGGGGAGTCGTCATCAATAAGCGGATCTGCGGGAATTTTCTGATGAATCCCAGTACGATGGATGTCTCCGTTTCTGTGAGTTGGCAATCGTCTACGAAGACATACGTGAGTGGTATTTTATTTAAGACACTCAGCATACGTAATTCGATGGGCTCATTGTATAGTGGTTTGATGTTGAGTGCTTGTGCAACGAGTTGCGTTAATTCTCCGAGCGACTGCAGTGGCTGTGTCAAATAGAGCGTAGCAACCTTGGTGCTCAACAGCATTTCAAACTCGATGACCACCGATTGTGCGAGTGCAGTTTTGCCGATGCCCCTCTCACCAGTAATAATCACATGTTGGGCATTGTGGCATGCGTGGTGTACACGATTGAATTCATCGCGGCGATGGATAAGTTGATGCCGATTAAAATATGGCTTGGTCGTGGGTAAAATCCTAGACCAGGCAGCCTGCCATTCGGCCGTGCTAAAGTGCATAGCCAACTGATCATAGCATCGCAGTGGTAGGCGTGCTGCATCTGCAAAATCAAGGATGTCAGTAGCACTACAAATGTGACCATCGAAATCAAAGCACGCACTGATAAATGCCAAAATTGTCGTAGGTGTGGCAATTGTGACCCGATTCGGCCGTGACGTGAACAAGTCTTCGAAGCGTGCGCGTGTCATCGTGATACCCTGGGTGGTCATGTGCTGCACGATGTCGTCGACCAGGATTTTTTTGCGCCGCAACTTGGCCAGCATTTTTTTGGTTAAGCGAATAATCCGGGGCTTGTCGAAGTATGATTCGTCAGTGTTTCCTAGGATATTCATGTAACCTCACTCATAGACTATGTGACATTTCACAACGTAATAACTGATAAAACAGTCTGTTGTAGGTGATTATACTATGAAAACTTATTACATAATTTGTAATATTTAACAAAATGTCAGTTGTGTAAGTTTAAACACTATTAATCTATCATAAATTAGTGATGCGGTAGGATATTTGCAATTTCTAAATACTTGTGATTGCTAAATATTTCATAAATTCTTTTCTATTGATTATTGATATGACTAAAAATTATATCGAAGTTTGTTAAATCAAAAAACGTATCCGAAATACATTTGTTTAATATTGATAATAAGTTTGTACGTATGATTGGTAATTCAAGTATAAAAGTAAAAATACGGAATAAAGTAACGGAATATCACTTTTGAATCGAAAATTATATGTAAATTATTAGCGATATATTTTTACTTAAAAATGATATTGTCGAATACAAGAGTGTCTCGCTCGAGGTGTCTTTATAAAGAGGTGTGGTATGGAACGTCGTATGAAACGTTGGATTTTGATGTACACCAGTGCACTTGTGGCGGTGCTGTTTGCTATTGCAACCACTCAAGTGATGACTGTAGAAGCGCAGGTGCGGACGGCCACGCCGACGCGCTCAACCACGCGTACGGCGACGGCCACGGTGACACGCTCAAATACGCGCACGGTGACGGCTTCGGCCACGGTGACGCGCTCAAATACGCGCACGGTGACGGCTTCGGCCACCGCGACGAGTACGCGCACGGCCACGGCGACGAGTACGCGCTCGAATACGCGTACGGCCACGATGACCGCATCAATGACGGCATCGCGCACGAGTACGTCAACGCGCTCAAACACCGCAACAATGACGGCTTCGCGTACGAGCACACCCACACGTTCCAACACGGCGACGATCACACTGACACCGTCGCGTACGAGCACACCGTCGCGTACGGCGACGCTAACGCCATCGGATACCGCAACTGAGACACCGACGGATACGGCTACCGAGACACCGACGGATACCGCTACCGAGACACCGACGGATACCGCAACTGAGACACCGACGGACACGGCCACCGAGACACCGACGGACACGGCCACCGAGACACCGACGGATACGGCTACCGAGACACCGACGGACACGGCCACCGAGACACCGACGGATACAGCAACATATACAGTTACAAATACGCCGACGGATACCGCTACCAGTACGGCGACGAATACGGCAATTGTGTCGGATCGTGGTGAAAAAATCCCTGAGCTTACAGCTACATTTTTGGCTGATAATGGGTTTCGCTACATGACGGCGACGGCATCGAGCACACCGACAGATACAGCGACTCCCACGGCGACATACACCCCAACCGAGACATACACCCCGACGGCGACGGCGACGGATACCGCCACCCCAACCGAGACATATACGCCGACGGCGACGGCGACGAACACCGCTACGTATACGGCGACAAACACTCCGACGGAGACAGCAACGGACACCGCTACGTATACGGCGACAAACACCCCGACGAACACTGCCACCGAGACACCGACGGATACGGCGACAGAGACGGCGACATATACCGCATCAAATACGCCGACAGAGACGGCGACGGAAACAAATACACCAACTAACACGGCGACTGAGACAGCCACGGTGACGTTGACGCCGACCGAGCCACCACCAGTCTGTCTCGACGGCACTGGTACGGGTGGGGTCGTCTACGTCAATGCTGATTGGGCGAGTGTACCAACTGGTACCGATCCAAATGGGCGTGAGTGTGGCGGTGCCATGGGCAGCGACACATTTGCCAAGATTCAAGATGGTATTAATGCGGTCAACAGCGGTGGTACGGTACTCGTCATGTCGGGTACATACGTGGAAAACATCAATGTGACCAAATCATTGACGTTGCGTGGTCCCAACTATGGGTTTAACCCCAACAGTACGGCACGTCAGCCCGAGGCCCGCATTGTTTCAGCGACTGGTGGTGTCACCACGGCGATCAACAGCCGCGTGATTGCTGTTTCGGCATCGGGTGTGGTGATTGATGGGTTTCTGATTGATGGAGACAACACCAATCTCACATCGGGGATCTTGGGAACCAATGGTGCAGACATTGATGCACGTATTGGTATCGAAAATGCAAGTGGTATCAACAATCTGCAAGTGATGAACACGATTTTCCAAAATCTGCTCCAGACAGGGGTGCGGTTGTCAAGCACCACTGGCTTGTCACCTGCGGTCAGTTCGGGGCACCTCATTCAATATAATTTGATGCGTGACTTTGGTACGTATCAAGCAGCAAATAACTTTGAGCGCATGGGGCGTGGTGTAGAGATCCAGAACACACACTATGTATCTATCGTGAATAACGTGATGCAAAATGTGCGTGTCGGTGTCCAAACCAACAATATCCGTGTGGTCAATCCAACGAATGCGGCATACGGTATTCGTGACAACACGATTGCCGCCCGTGCTATTGGTGTGTTGCTCAATTCACACCTGGTATCACCATGGCAGGTTGCTGACAACACGATTACGGCGGTGGACAACATCAATGAAATGGGTGCTGCTACCACTTGGCGTGGTATCCAAGTCATCAACATGACTGCAGGCATTGGTAATACGCGTGTCATGTCGAATACGATTAATGCGCAAGCACTGCAGTACATTGGCTCTGAAGGTGTCACAGTCTGGAATGTTCCAGAGAGTGCGCTGGTTGAAGTTGAAGGTGGCTCCATTACTGGTACGACCATCGGTGTCCACGTGAACAACTTCGAAGGCAACAACTTGAATGCGACACGTGGCGCATACGCTACGTTGCGTGGTGTTACCATTGCTGCAAACTCAATTGGTGTGCGTGTCAACGACAGCCCGCGCAGTAGCCATGTGACGGTGAGTGTGGCACTCGACGATGGTGTGGTGATTCAGAATGGTGCCCAGGGTGTCAGTATCGAAAACGCCAGCGCCCGTGTGTCGCGTATTCAAAACGTGACATTTGCGGGTCAAGTTGGTAATTACATTCAACTGCTGAGCAATGCGGCCAATCTCGATGCAACGAGTGCCACGTTTGATGGTACATCGCTTGCGAATGGCACAACTGCTGCATATCTCGGCATCGAAGACAAGATGCTGCACAAGCAAGATACGAGTGGTTTGGGATTGGTGCGGGTCAAGGCGAACCAGCTGTTTACTACTGCATCAGGCTCAATTCAACGTGCCATTGATAATGCGAGCAACGGTGAAACCATCCATGTACAGGCTGGCACATACGCAGAGCAGTTGACCATCAACAAGTCGGTTGTACTGGCTGGCCCCAATCTGGGTAAGAGTGGGACGGACATAAGCCGTCTCGCAGAAGCTGTCGTGGTCCCGCCGACAGGGATGGTCCCCACGGGTGGCTCGATTGAAAGTGGTAGCAAACTGGTGACGGTCAGCGCCGCTGATGCGGTGATTGATGGTATGACCATCAACGGATCAAACAGTGCATCGAGTGCTTCTCCGTACACAGCCAAGGGTGCAAACCTGCAGGTTGATACTGGCGTATACGTGACAGCGCCGGGTGCAGTAGTCCAGAACAGTGTCATCAAGAATACCTACCAGTTTGGTGTGGTGCTGGGTGGTACTGGCTCAACGGTGATGTATGGTCAGGTACTCAATAATTTGGTCGACAACACGCCGTACTTCTCAGGAATCGTGGCACGCAACAATTACTATGCCAAGATTGATAGTAATACGGTGCGTGATGCGTGGCGTGGTATTCAAACCAATAATCACTCACTGCCAGCACCGAGTGGTAGCGATGTACGCATCAGCAACAATACCATCGACGCACAGGCAGTGACCATTGTTGGGGACAACAGCTATGCGGATGTCAATGGTATCATGCACAACTTGCAGTACGATACGGCAACGGCATGGACAATTACCGGTAACACGGTTAGCAACAGCGATGCTCTGAATGCCACGGCTGGCAGTATTGGTATCGAGCTTATCAGCCTGGCAGTACCGGCGACTATTAGCAATAACACGATTAACGGATTTGAATCAGGATACCGTGCCTGGAATACCACGTCGAACGATGTAGTCGTGAGCGGTGGATCGGTGAACGGGTCTGGTACCGCCATGGTTGCCACCAACTACGATTCAAGTTGGGGCAATGCTGGTACGAGTCGTGTCACGGTATCTGGTGTGAGCTTGAATGCGGTCACGACCGGTATCCATATCATCGATAGTGCTGCCAATACGAACAATGCGAGTACGACTGTGCTCACCACCAATGGGACGACGGTCACGGGTGGTGTCAGTGGTATCGTGTTGGATGGCAGTGATGTGGCATTAAGTGCCGGAGCCACTACCGCGCTCAATGGGCAGACCAGTGAGTATATTAAGCTCATCGGGCATGCCACTGCAGTAGATGCAACGAATGTTGTGTTTGATGGCAATACAGGTAGCGCTGCCTCGTTGGCACAGAATCTGGCCATCGAAGACAAGATTTACCATGCCACAGATGCCGGTACGCTCGGGTTGGTACGGGTCAAGCCCGCTACGGTCTTCGTGACTGCAAATTCAGGTGCCATCCAGCGTGGTGTCAATGCGGCGAGTGCCGGTGATGTACTGCATGTTGGGGCTGGTACCTATGTGGAAAATGTGACTGTTGATCGCAGTCTCGATGTGCGTGGCCCCAATTACAACGTAGATCCCAATACGGGTACACGTGGTGCCGAAGCACAAGTGATTACAGCGATTTCAGTACCAGGTGGTTCTGCATCGAGCCGCATCTTTGCGGTGAGTGCCAACGATGTCAAGATCAACGGATTCATGCTCAATGGTGATAATCCGGCACTGACATCAGGGGTACTCAGCCCAGGTGGTGCTGATCTCGACATCCGTAATGGTGTCGACAATGCGGTCGGTATCAGTAATTTGCATGTCACCCACAACATCATCAAGCACATGCTGTACTTTGGTGTGCGTATCCAGAGCACAACCGGATTGACGCCGGCCACGAGCTCGGGTCACATCATCGCCAACAACTTGTTCAATGAATTAGGAACCTATCAGACGGTGACTGGTGGGTGGGGACGATTTGGTGGTGCAGTGTTGTTGCAAAACTCACACTACGCCATGATTCGGGACAACGTAATCACCAATGTGCGTATTGGTATACAGACGGGTAATTTCCAGCAGCCATATGCGGGTACTGCACCATATGGCATCCGCAACAATCAGATTACGGCCCGCTCCAGCGGTATCATGTACAATCTGCATAATTTCTCACCATGGGTCATCGAAAACAACACGATTACTGGTGTGAATAGTACGGACGAACAGATATCTGGTAGTACATGGCGTGGGATGCGCATGATGTCGTTGGGCAACAACATGGGGACGTCGATGTTCACCAATAATACGGTGGATGGTTCGGCAGTCACCATGATCCCCAGCGAAGGTATCAGTATCTGGAATGTCAACACGAATGCACCTGTTGCGATAAGCGGCGGGAGCATCATTGGTGTCCAGATTGGTATTCACGCAAACAACTACGAAGGATATAGCAGTGACGCGTCGGCTGGAGCGCATGCTACAGTCAGTGGGATGAACATTCAGGCACAGAATATCGGTATTCGGGTCAATGACAGCACGAGTAGCACGCTCCATGCAAATGTGCGTGTCACCATCGGCGCGGGGGTGACGATTCAGGGTGGCGTGCACGGTATGAGCGTTGAAAACGCCAATGCCGCGGTACCAACACTCGGCAATGTGGCATTCACCGGTCAGAGTGGCAACTACATACAGCTGTTGGCGAACACGGGTGCGATTGATGCCACGAGCGCGAGCTTTGATGGGGTCAATGGTGGTAGCGGTACGGTGCTACAGAATCTGGCTGTGGAAGACAAAATTGCACACCGCACAGATAATGCAACGCTTGGGTTGATTCGTGTCAAGAGTGGTGCTGTCTATGTGACGACGGCATCAGGGCAGATCCAGCGTGGTGTGAATGCGGCTAGCGCTGGTGATGTGGTCCATATTGGCGCAGGTACCTACAACGAAAATGTGGTCATTGCGAACCGCATCGAATTGGCAGGTGCAGGTGCCTCGAGTGCTGGCACAATCATCAATGCCGCGGATACCAGCCTGCCTGTGATCTCGGTGACAGGGAGTGGTGTCGATGCCACACAACCATTGTCAATCCACGATATCAAGATAGTCGGTGTCTCCAATAGCAGTATGTCAGATGGTATTGCTATCCAACCGACGAGCAGTGCCAGCCATATTGCGATTACCAATGTTGATATCAGCAACCACGGTCAGGCTATCCACTACCGGACTGGGACATTGAACCAGATGACGGTCCGCGATGTGACCTTGAATGGCAACAACTTTGGTGTCCGTGTGGCGTCAGCAGTGAGTGCGTTAGATGGATTGACCATCGAACGTGCGGTAATGAACAACAACACGTCGAGTGCCGTCACGGTGAATCCGTCGGGTCCATCGAATGCCAACTTGACGAACTTCTCGATCATCGACAGTAGCTTTACCAACAACAGTACGGCTGGTTCTGCGAATCAACATGACTTGTCGTTCTACGCATTCCGTGGTAACGCGTTGTTGCGCAATGTGACGGTGACATCAGGGAATGGTAGCCAAGCAAATTCAAATAGCTACGGTATCCTATTTACCAACGCACCAAGCACATATCAGCCACTCGGTACGGTACAGCTCGAAAACGTGGTTGTCCAAGGACATGTGGGCAAGGGTGCGTTGAGCTTCCAGAAATACAGCGATGTGGCGAATGTAAGCATGCAAGGGGTAGACCTGCGCAATGTGGTGGCGCCATGGGGTGATGTGGTGCTGGATGCCAGCAGTGCCACGACACTAGCCATCAACGACACCAAGCTGAAGTCGATTGTGTTGTGGAATGCCGGTGGGGTGAATGCCACGAGTGCGCAGTTTGTGACTGCAAATGGCACAGCCCTCAATCAGGCCGTTCTTGCCGATGCCTTCACCATCTCCAACCAGATTAGTGATGCGGTTGACGCAGCTGGTTTGGGCGTGGTACGGATTGTTCCCGATCGCATCTATGTGACCACCACGTCGGGCTCCATCCAGCGTGGTATCAATGCGGCGAGTGTTGGCGATACGGTCTATGTGGCTCCAGGTGCCTATGCAGGTACTGTTGCAATCGACAAAGTGCTCACCGTCAATGGTGCCAAGGCTGGTATTGCAGGGAGCGCTGCTTCACGCGGTAGTGATGAATCAGTTGTCCAAGGCAAATTGACGGTCACGAGTGGTGCAGTAGTTGATGGATTTACGTTTACCAAGGCGAGTAATTCATCCAATACTGGTAATGGGATTAATTTCTCTAACTGGGACGGCACTAACGTTGTAGCAAGCAATGGGGCCACGATTCAGAATGCCATCATCGAGGCGTATGGTGCACATGGTGGCTTCGTTGGGAGTGGCTTCGTATCACTTGGTAGCGGCGGTGCCATCCTCGAGAATAGCAAAGTAGCCAGTGGTGCCGGGTATGCGGCGCTGCTCGACAATCGTGGTGTGGCCGCAGTAGAAGTCAAGGGGAGCGGCAATCATACTATCCGTGGCAACCAGTTGCTGGTATCGACCAACAATGCTGATGCGGTCAACATCTACGGCGGTACGGTCACAGTCGACAACAACACGATCAGTGGTGTTGATGGTGGTATCGTGGCCTACGGGTTAGACCAAACCAGTGGCTTTGATGGTGTGACGATCACCAACAATACGCTGAGTGGATACAACGACAACGGTATCCGCGTCTTTAACTACACGAAGTCTGCTGATACGACGATCGAAATTAGTGGCAATACGGTGACTGGTGCGAATGCACTCTTGGTTGATACCAATAGCAAGTTGCGCTACCGCATCGGTGGTACAGATGCTGCCACGCTTACCACTACGACACAGTTGCGCAATCTGATGAATGCCAACACGGTCAGTGATTTGCAGGCTGCATACTATGCCAACTGGTCTACTCAGAACTTTGCCATGGATGGCTTGGTTGTCACAGGTGTACGAATGGGTGCAAGTGGCAACGATGTACTAGCGTACAGCGGTGGTAACAACATCCTGATTGGTGATACTGGCGATGACACGCTTACCGGTGGTAGTGGTAGCGATGTGGTCAAGTTTGCTGGGAACTATGCCGCCTATGTGCTCGCCTTTAGTGGTAGCAATGTGACGGTCGCTGGTCCCGATGGCAACGATACACTCACCAACGTTGAAACGCTTCAGTTTGCGGACAAGCGTGTCATCGTTGTCGGGAGTGCGGTCGGAAGCACCAACACTGCTGTGACGCAGGGTGTGACAACAGCGGATGCTGGTGATGTGGTGATGGTTGCCGCTGGCACCTATAGTGGTGCCCTAACGGTGAACAAGGATATCACCATCCGCGGTGCCAATGTGGGTGTGGCTGCAACGGCTGCCCAGCGTGGTAGCGGTGAGTCGATCATCCAAGGCAAAGTAACGATTAGCAGTGCTACCACCATGGACGGCTTTACGCTGACGAAGCCGAGTACGTCCACGAACACCGGTAGTAATATAAACTTCAGCGGTTGGGATGGTGTCAATGTAACCCTGAGCAATGGTGCTGCCCTCTACAATACGGTGGTTGAGGCATACGGCGCTCATGGAGGCTTTGGTGGGAGTGGATTCGTCTCGCTCGGTACTGGTGGCGCTACCCTCGAAAACAGCAAGGTGCTTGCAGGGACCGGATACACGGCGCTAGCCGATAACCGTGGTGTGGCCGCAGTAGAAGTCAAGGGAAGTGGCAATTACACCATCCGTGGCAACCAGTTGCTGGTATCAACCAACAATGCTGATGCGGTCAACATCTACGGCGGTACGGTGACAGTCGACAACAACACGATGAGTGGGGTTGATGGCGGTATCGTGGCCTACGGTTTGACTCCAACCAGCGGCTTTGATGGTGTGACGATCACCAACAACACGCTGAGTGGGTACAACGACAACGGTATCCGCGTCTTCAACTATACGAAGTCCGTTGAAACGACTGTCGAAATTAGTGGTAATACGATTACCGGTACGAATGCACTCTTGGTTGATGCCAACCCCAACCTGCGTTACCGCATCGGTGGGACCGATGCCAGCATCACCACTATGGCACAGTTGTACGGTTTGATGAGTGGTAATACTGTCGGTCAATTGCAGGCAGCATACTTTGTCAACTGGGCACCACAAGAGTTCACGCTCGACGGTCAAGCCCAGACAGGGGTGCAGATTGGTGCCAACGGTAATGACGCGTTGAGTTTTAGTAGTGGCAAAAACATTCTCATCGGCGGTGCTGGTGATGATACGTTGACGGTCGGTACTGGCACCAACGTGTTGGAAGGTGGGAGTGGATACAACGTGGCAATCTTCAGCGGTGTTGCAACCGACTATACGATCACGTACAATCCGACATCCATCACGGTGGTCAGCAAGAATGGTTCACCGCCGATTAGCACAAACACATTGACCAATATCAACTCATTGCAGTTTGCTGGTCAGAGTGGGGTTGTGTTGGTTGTGCCAAATGGTCGGTATAGCACGATTCAAGCCACGATTAACGCGGCTTCAGCCGGTGACACGATTCGCGTGATGCCAGGTACCTATGCAGAAAACGTGGTAGTAAACAAGTCGCTTACCATTGAGGGTTCAGGCAAGGGAGCAGACGCTACCACGAATACGATTGTGGCACCTGCGTCCGGTAACGGTATTACCGTATCGGCCAACAACGTCACCGTGCGCGGCATGCAAGTCGTCGGTGTAAATAAACTGGCCGGGAACAACGGTGTATATGTAGATAGCACCATCAGCAACCTCGCGCTACGCGATCTGATGGTGACCGGTCAGTCCTACGCCATCGAAATCCACAATGCGGCCGTCATCAATGGGTTGACCATCGCTGATACGCAGGTGGTAAGCAATACGACAGGACTGCGCACGGCGACGAGTGGTGCCGCAAGCAACATCGTCATCAGCGGTAGCGCCTTTGACTACAACGACTACGGTTGGAATCTGGCTGCAACCAGCGCTCGTACCAATAATCAGAACGACTTTGCTGGCGTAACAGTCTCAGACACCACATTCAACTACAACAAGTTCAAGGGGTTGTACGCCGAGAAGCTCCACAATGCCACCTTCACCAACGTGACGGCGAATGGGAGCGGGTACGGCGCAACCAGCCCGAATGGTATCAACCTCAACCTCAAGTACGGCACCTTCGCCAATATCACCTTTAATGGTCTGACGGTGACGAACTCAGGCAACGGTGCCAACAACGGTGCCGGTGTGGC
>JBKCGB010000064.1:0-6745 GCA_046303375.1 Roseiflexaceae bacterium | reverse complement strand
TGACTCGTGCGTGCAACTGCTTGGCGAATTTTTTCGGCGAGATGTGGCATGACGCCATCAAATGAGCCGAGGTGAACAATGCGCACGTTTTCGTTGCGTAAATTGTCTACCTCGCGGTCCAAAAATTCGCTGAGGATGGTCATCAAGCCTTGGACTTCGAGTGATGGCCGGCGCCAGTTTTCAGTAGAAAAGGCATATAGTGTCAAGAACTGGACACCGATATCCGCAGCAGCGCGAATAATAGGGCGAATGTTTTCGACACCAGCACGATGCCCTGCGTGGCGCGAGAGCCCGCGTTGTTTAGCCCAGCGTCCATTGCCATCCATGATGACGGCAATATGGCGGGGTACTCCACTCGTTTGTGAGGGTGTCGTCGCATCGCTCATTGCTGATTAAATCTCCAGCACTTCGGATTCTTTGTTGGCACCAATCTGCTCGAGCTCGCGGGTCGCCTTTTCGACGTGTTCTTGGAGCTTGTCTCCACCACGGCGTTGTTCGTCCTCGCTAATCATCTTTTCGCTTTCGAGCTGTTTGATGTCATCGAGGGCTTCACGGCGAATATTGCGGAGCGCGACTTTGGCTTCTTCCACTTTGACGCGCACCTGCTTGACCAACTCTTTGCGCCGCTCTTCGGTGAGTGGGGGCAAGTTGAGGCGCACCATGCGACCATCATTGTTGGGGTTAAGCCCCAAATCTGATACTTTGATGGCCTTTTCGATGGCCTTGATCATGCTCGTATCAAAGGGTTGGATGGCGATGGTACGCGCATCGGGAGTCGAAAGCGTGGCGAGTTGATTGAGTGGCAGCATGTCGTCGTAGGCTTCCACTTGGAGATTTTCGACCAGTGAAATTGATGCACGGCCGGTGCGAATGCTCACCAAGGTATGGCGCAACGCATCAGCAGTTTTTTTCATGCGCTGATCAGCATCGTGTAGCACGTCATTAATCATGGCAAATTACCTTCCTTTGTTGATAATCGTGCCCACATGCTCACCCATGACGATGCGTTTAATCGTGCCGGGCTGATTGGGGTTGAACACGACAATTGGAATATCGTTGTCCATACAAAACGTGAGTGCGGTGCTGTCCATGACGGCAAGCCCACGACTAATGGCATCCATGTAGGTGAGCTGGTCATAGCGCGTGGCTGTCGGGTCACGACGTGGGTCTGCACTATAGACACCATCAACGCCGTTTTTGGCCATCAAAATCACTTCTGCACCGATTTCGGCAGCACGCAGTGCCGCCGCAGAGTCTGTGCTGAAATACGGATTGCCTGTGCCTGCCGCCAAGATAATCGCCCGTTGCTTTTCGAGATGGCGGGTAGCGCGGCGCCGGATATATGGCTCAGCGACTTCATCCATCTTGATAGCGGTCATGGCTCGTGTGTAGACGCCTTGTCGTTCGAGTGCATCTTGGAGTGCGAGTGCATTGATGATGGTGGCGAGCATCCCCATGTAGTGCGACTGCGCAGGATCCATGCCCAGCGAAATGGCTTTTTGACCACCGCGCCAAATGTTACCGCCACCCACCACAACAGCCACTTGGACACCAAGCTCGTGGATGGAGTGGATTTCTTTGGCGAAATAGGCGAGCACACTCTGGTCAATGGTCTGATCGTGGTCGCCTGCCAATGCTTCGCCACTCATTTTGAGGAGTATGCGTTTGTATTTGGGTGTGGTCGTCATGATGATGTATAAAACGGCGGAGGTGATATCACCTCCGCTGTCCCTGTTGCTTAGGCTCCGATTTCGTAGCGAACGAAGCGACGGATGACGATGTTCTCGCGTAGCTTGGCTACTGCTGCTTGAATCATGTCCTCGATGGTTTGTGACGGGTTGCGCACATACGGTTGCTTGAGCAGAACCACCTCTTCGGCGTACTTGGCTGCGGTCAAGCCACTTTTGGCGACATCTTCCGCGGGCATTTCGTCCATGGTGATGTACTTGGGGTTGACGGCTGCCACGTGCATGGCAATATCTTTGGAGAGCTGAATGAATTCTGGCGTACGTGCCACGAAGTCGGTTTCACAGTTGAGCTCAATCATGGCTGCCATGCGTGCACCGTTGTGGACATAAATCTCGATGCGTCCTTCGTTGGCGCTGCGGTCTTTGACTTTGTCACTGACCTTGAGGCCACGCTCGCGCAAGAGCTCAATTGCCTTGTCCATGTTGCCGTTGGTCTGCGCCAAAATATCGCGGCATTCTTTGATGCCAGCGCCAGTGCGCTCGCGTAGTTCTTTGACTTGTTGGGCTGAAATCTCGGTCACCGTGCACTCCTTCTGTGTGTCTGCAGTCTGCACAGAATACGGGAGGTAGCGGGGCTCCCCACCACACTCCCGCCTCCTGGTCGTTCCAATTATTCTTTGTCGGCGGCTTCAGCTGGTATCGCGCTCTGTGCGCTGTGGTCTCCACGTGCCGATTCACGCCGATTTTGCCCTTCGATGGCAGCATCAGCAATACGGCTCGTGATGAGACGAATGCTACGAATGGCATCGTCATTGCATGGCACCACGTAATCGATGTTGTCCGGGTCGCAGTTGGTATCAACCATGGCAACCACCGGAATCCCAACTTTGAGTGCCTCGGCCAACGCCAACGTCTCTTTGTGTGGGTCTACGATGAAAATGGCGCTCGGCACACGATCCATGTTCTTGATGCCACTGAACACCTTGTTGAGCTTCTCGATTTCCTCGATGCGCTTCTGGGCTTCTGCTTTGGTCAAGCGTGACAACTCGCCACGATCGCGCTGCCCCTCGAGTTCGGCCATGTAGCGCAGGCGCCGGCGAATTGTTGCAAAGTTGGTCAACGTGCCACCCAACCAGCGCTGGGTGATGTAGAACTGATTAGCACGGTCGGCCTCTTGTTGGATGGTCTCTTGGGCTTGCTTTTTGGTGCCCACAAAGAGCACCTTGCCGCCACTTGCCACCGTCTCAACCACAAAGTTGTATGCGCTGTTGAGCCCGTCAACGGTTTGTTGCAGGTCGAGCACATGGATACCGTTGCGTGCCCCAAAGATATAGGGCTTCATTTTGGGATTCCAACGGCGGGTCTGGTGGCCAAAGTGGGCGCCGGCTTCGAGCAGGGCGCGCAACGAGGCGATACGGGCTGCGTCTGTCACGAGTCTCTCCTTGTGTGTTTACGTGTGCGTAACCGCCACTTCCCTCTTTTGCTGTTGTGACGCAATCGCGCAGGATACAACCGCATCAGGAAGTGTGTGTCGTTTGTAATACCGTGCACAGTATAGCATATGCGTGCGCTGTGAGGCAAGCAATGCGCTATGCGTTGGGAGTACGATAGCGAAAATCGCAGGTTGGCGCCCCCTCCATGATTGTCTGTGTGCGCGTAAGGGTGACATCCGGATTAAACCCTGCAATCAGCGCCGCATCACGGTTACACGACAAAATCGCACCAAGCTCGGGAATCCCCAGGCTTTGATAGAGCTCCGCATAGCGGCATCGATGCACATCGAAGCCGAATTCCTCAGGTGTGCGGGCCACGACTTCGATGCGCAGGGCATCATCTTTGGTCCAATATTGCAACGTGTCTTCGAATGTGGCCAAATCACATCCACCACTATCGTGCGCCAGTTGGGCTCCCTGCTGTGTGGCAATTTGCATGATGGTGTCGCGCACGGTGGCAAGCACTTCGGTACGGTCGAATTTTTCACAGAGTGCGGCTACAATCGGCGCAAGAATGCGTGCCTCGATTTCACGGCGCTTGAGGATGCCAATGCTGTTGAGCGTGTCAGGTGGGAGTGGTGTCATCACTGCCTCTTTTCTGGTGAACTCCAAAAGAAGCACTCAATCGACATGAGTGCGCTATACTACGGGTAGTATACGTGACAAGGAGATGGCACATGAACACAACCCCAGAGCAGCGCGTGGTACGAGGGTGTGGGTTTGTTGTGGTACTGACTGCAATTTTGGCGGCAATTAACGTCTCGGCCAATGGGTTGGCGGATTGGCCAGCGCGCATTTTTTTGGGTATCTTTGTCGTCTCGACTGTCTGTTTCATCGTCTTTCGATTTTTCGCACCCAAAGCCTAAGAGGAGCCATATATGACTGCACCACGCTTTTATCATATCGGCTACGGACGTGATGATTTTGCCGGGCATCAGCCACGTATGGCACTCATTTCTGGTGACCCAGAACGAGCAGCCATGATAGCGACCACGTATTTACAGGGTGCCCGCACATTGTCTGACCATCGTGGACTGCATAGTTCTTTGGCTTTTTTGCGCAATGGCACACCAATCATCTCGGCGACAAGTGGCATGGGTGCACCATCGTTGAGCATTGTGGTCAACGAACTAGTCCAGGTTGGTATCACCACAATCATCCGTGTGGGCACGTGTGGATCCATCCAACCACACGTCATGCCTGGTCATGTGGTTGTATCACAGGCCGCATTGTGTCGCCAGGGGGCAGCTGCAGATATCGCCCCTAGCGAATTCCCCGCAGCTGCTGACCCCTATGTCACGATTGCCTTGATGCAGGCCGCACAACACGCCGCTATCCCGGCACACATGGGTGTGACTGCGTCCGTTGATACCTTTTATGAAGGACAAGAACGGCGCGCTTCGGCCAACCCCCATCTGCTGCGCAAGCATGACGGTGTGACAGCCGAGTATCAGCATCTGCGCGTGCTTAATTATGAAATGGAAGCAGGCACACTGTTTAAAATGGGCCTCGTCTATGGCTTTCGTGCTGGATGTGTGTGTGCCGCAGTGGCGCAACGTACCACCGCCGAGACGATTGTGCTCGACCAAAAAGCCGAAGGTGTCGATCGCGCCATTCGCACCGCCATTGGCGCATTGGAAATGCTTTAAAAAGTATGAAGGATGAAGTAGGAAGAGTGAAGTAAAGTAGGAAGGGTGAAGCAGTAGGGGCATCATTGCATGGCGCCGTGCTGGCGCGGCACATGGTGCCGCGCGTGCATATCACTGTGACGCGGCCAACTGTGCCAAGTATGCAGCAATGCCTTCGACATCGGCTGTTTCAAAGTTACTCAAAATAATCACTGTGATGTCATTGTCGGTGAAGTTGCCCAAAAATGTACGGGTACCGCTGGCCATTCCATCGTGATGGACGGCATTCATGTTGCCAAGTGGATAGAGCATGACGCCGAGTCCGTACCGTTTGACTTGCGGTGTCCGCATCATGGCGAGTGTTTGTGGGCGGAGCATGCGTCCTTCGGCGAGTGCTCTATCCCAGCGGAATAGGTCGTCAATGGTGGAATAGAGTGCGCCCGCGGTGTCGAGTGTCGATGAGTCGATGACATCAGCAGGAACCCCACGGCGCAACCAACCAAAGGCCAGATTGAGCCCTGTGCCGTTGTGGCTCCGGTCATAGGCGGTATCGTTGAGCCCGAGTGGCGCTGTGATTTCGCCGCGCAACAGTTCGTCAAATGAGGTGCCAGTCACGTATTCGAGAATGGCACCAAGCAGGACATAGCCAGAATTCGAATACTTGAAACTGCTGCCAGGGGTGAACTGGAGCGGCTCTTCACGAAAGCGCGCAATCAGTGCTTCACGGGTAGTTGGGATAGCCTGCGTGGCATCGAAATCACGGTATTCGGTATAGTCGGGAATCCCCGACGAGTGTGCCAACAGGTGCCTGATGGTGACTTGCCCCCAGGCGTTGGGACACGCTTCGATGTAATTGCAGATTCCGTCATCAATATTGAGACGCCCTTGTTCGTGTAGACGCAGCACCAGCGTAGCAGTAAATTGTTTGGTAATTGATGCAATGCGAAAGCGGGTGGTCGCCATATTGGGTGTGGTCGTATTGGTCATGCCGTAGCCACGGCGTAGCAGAATCTGCCCTTGTTTTGCCACGAGCACACTGCCACTAAATAATCCCGCATTGACGAGATCACGGATGTGTTGATCGAGTGTACTTTCGGCGCCCACTGCCCCCACTTCGATTGGGTCGAGGGCGGGTGGCGCGTCATCTTCAAGCACCACCAACTGAATGGGCGTGATGGTGGCTGCCACCATTGGTATGGTGCCTGGTGGCTCAGGTGTGACACTCGGGATCTGCGGAATATCGTCACTGGTGGCGTTGCTGATAACCACATTTGGACTACCACACGCACTACAGAAAAAAACGATACTGCAAAGAATTAACAAGAAACGCATGCGGATGATGTATTGCTATGCTGGCGAATCAATGATCGGTACACATCTAGAATATCACATCCAATGTTACTCCAGCCATAGCGTGCAGCCCGAGTGCGTGCCGCTATACCCATTTGATGGGCGATATGCGGATGATCGAGGATCGTGACCAGCTGTTGTGCTAATGTTGTGGCATCATCAGGTGGCGTGAGTAATCCGTTGACACCAGCTTCGATGATGGTTGCAGGACCACCTGCACTTGTTGCAACCACGGGGCGCCCACTTGCCATGGCTTCGAGTGCAGCCATGCCAAATGATTCGTAGTGTGATGGCATGGTGACTACATCAGCCGCCGCATGATACAACGACAACTGACTCTGTGGGCGTGCGCCCACAAACTTGATGGCATCTGCAATCCCCAGCTCGTGTCGCAAAGCATTGAGGCGATGTTGCTCACTGTTCCAGGCCTCGGGTTGCTCATCGCTGGCACCCCCCACCACAATGGCTGTCAGTGCCTGCAGATGGGCGTGTGTGGCACGCACCAATGCCACTGCCCGGATGAGCGCATCGATGCCTTTGAGGGGCTCGATGCGACCGACCAACAAGACGAGTGGGGTGGGCTGGG
>JBKCGB010000063.1:0-3325 GCA_046303375.1 Roseiflexaceae bacterium | reverse complement strand
TCCAGGTATTCGTCGCGGTCTGGCCAATGCTGTACGTAGGTATGGAATCCGATCTGCGCCACGAGCTGTTGCAACAGCGGTGTATTGCGTAGTACCGCACAACACGGGTGCAATCGTGCATCACAGATATCCGGATTATTGCGACGTGCATCACTGGGAATTTCGTGCACTCCATCCCACGATGGGCACACCCCTACTGCCCACGCATCAGCATGCGCATCGAGCAGCGCCACCAAGCGTGGAATCGTGTCTGACTGCGTAAAGACGACATCTGCATCCAACAAGACATAATACGTGCTATCAGAATATGCATGCACCCCCTGCCTGAGCACATGTCCATGGCTGTTGAATGCGCTCTCGATGCTGTAGCCACTCTGCTGCAACGGCGTACCGCGCGTCCGTACATAGTCCAGCAGTGCCGAGGTATCGTCGCTGGAGGCATTGTCGTAGAGTGCCCAGTGTGTGACCACATCTGTGGTGTGCATGCTGTCGTACGAGCGCAGCATCAGCTCCATGTAGGCCGATGTGTTGTGGTTGACACAGATAGCAGTAATCGTCATAACTTGTATTTGGTACGTAGTGCCTCTACTGCGGTAGTGGTTTCTGCCAAACTAGTTTGGTGGATGTCGCGATAGCGCTTGATGGCGTCCATCAGTTTGCCTTCACGCAGCAACGAAATCACCGGTTCGTTGAGTACATCTACATCGGGTACATAGGTAATGTTGAGCTGTTTGTACAAAAAGGCCACTTTGGCTTCGAGCTCTGCCACTTTGGCACGTAACATGACGACATCGAGTTCGGTGTTCACGAGTTCCTCCTTGTACTATGCAAAGAAGTCCTTATCTTCGTCTGCCAAATAGCGTTTGGCAGCAGGGACACGGAACGTGACGCCCAGCCCCGGCTTATCCCATACATCGACATAACTATCAACCACGATTCGATCAGGCAGCCCATCTACGATTTCGTACCACCACGGGTGATTGGCCTTAGGGTATTCAAAGGCGATAAAATTGCCGGGCAAGGTGGCACACACCTGCACCAGGGCTGCCAATCCAAAGACGCCGTTACCCGTGCCGTGTGGTGCCATCAAGATGCCGTGCAGGTCGGCGTATTCGGTAATCCACTTGAGCTCGGCGATGCCACCGACATCGAGTGGGTCGGGGCCCAGCACATCCACTGCCTGTTTTTCAATCAGCTCCATGAAGTGCTGGCGTAGATAGATCTGCTCGCCGGTGTGGATGGGGGTGGTGGTTTTGCTTTTGACGTCGCGGTAGGCGTCGGCCAGCGAGTATGGTGTATAGTCACCGGTCACCATGTCTTCGAGCCACAGCAGGTGGTAGTCCTCGCAGGCGCGGGCAAAGCGTGCAGCATCGGGCACGGTGAAGCCAGGACCGCAGTCGAGTGCCAGCCCGATGCGGTCGCCGAGGGCGTTTTTCATCGCTTCCACACATGCCACGGTATGTTTGAATCCCTGTGGCGTCATCAGTCCGCGATTGGCATGCACGCCCACGGGCTGTATTTCACCATAAAAATAATCGGGAATGGTGGTGGCCATGGGGCTGTGGAACGAGATGGGTTGCTTGAAAATCGAGAACTTTTCTGGCCACTCTGCGATTTTGAGTACATTCTCGACGTATTCCTGTGGTGTCTGCGTCGGCATGGCGTAGCGGTTGGTGGTAATGTAGGTGCGTACTTTGTCACGCACTTTGCCGCCCAGCAGTTTGTAGATGGGCAGACCGGCAGCTTTGCCGGCGATATCCCACAAGGCCACTTCGATGGCGCTCACCGCAGCCCCCCACGGTTTGAACGAGCCCATGCGCCGGATGCGCATCATCACGCTCTCGACGTTGGTAGGGTCGGCGCCCACAATTAAGTCTTTGTAAAAAAGCACATGTGGCTTGAGATACGGCTTATAAAACTCGGCTTGCCCGTAGCCGTCGATGCCGGCATCGGTGGTGATGCGCACCACGGGTGAGCCGCCGATAATGGCACATTTGAGGTCGGTTATTTTCACGGCGTGCACACTTTCTATGTATGACTAGTCGAAAAATCCTGTATCGGCGTCGTTGAGATACTTTTGGGCGGCATTGACGCGGAACGTGACACCCAAACCGGGGCGATCCCACACGTCAATCTCGCTGTTTTTCACAATCACATCGGGCAATCCATCCACAATGTCGTACCACCATTCGGGGCGCGCCACTGGGTACTCAAAAGCGATGAAATTACCGGGCAAGGTGGCACACACCTGGACGAGTGCGGCCAAACCAAAGATGCCGTCGCCGGTGCCGTGTGGTGCCATCAAGATACCATGCAGGTCGGCGTATTCGGTGATCCACTTGAGCTCGGCCATGCCACCGACGTCGAGTGGGTCGGGCCCAATCACGTTGACGGCCTGGGTCTCGATGAGTTCTTTGAAGTGTTGGCGCAGATAGACCTGCTCACCGGTGTGAATGGGTGTGGTGGTTTTGCTTGTAATATCGCGGTAAATCGACGCCAGCGTGTACGGCGTATAGTCGCCAGTCACCATGTCTTCGAGCCACATCAAGTGGTAGTCTTCGCAAGCCCGTGCCAAGCGCACGGCATCACTGGCGACTAGCCCGGGACCACAGTCGAGCGCCAGCCCGATGCGGTCGCCCAGTACGCGCTTCATGGCGTCGATACAGGCCATGGTGTGTTTGAAGCCCTGTGGGGTCATCAAGCCACGGTTGGGGTGGCGCCCCACGGTGTGTACTTCGCCGTAGAAGTAGTCGGGCACCTCATACATCATGGCACTATGGAACGAGATGGCTTGTTTGATGATGGAGAAACCTTCGGGCGCCTCGGCCATTTTGAGCACATTCTCGGCATAGGCCTCGGGCGACTGATTGGGCATGGGGAAGCGTACCGCGCCGTTGTAGACGCGTACTTTGTCACGCACTTTGCCACCGAGGAGTTTGTAGATGGGCAGACCGGCGGCTTTGCCGGCGATATCCCACAGGGCGACTTCGATGGCACTGACGGCGCTGCCCCACGGTTTGAATGAGCCCATGCGCTTGATGCGCATCATCACGCCTTCGACATTAGTGGGATCGGCGCCGACAATTAAATCTTTGTAAAAGAGCACATGTGGTTTGAGGAACGGTTTGTATGATTCGGCTTGGCCGTAGCCGTCGATGCCGGCATCGGTGGTGATGCGTACCACCGGGTAGCCACCAATCACCGCACATTTGAGGTCAGTAATCTTCATCGATTATCCCCTGTATGATAGGTTGCAGAGTGTACACAATCATAGCATAGTTTCGGTATATTGATGCACATAATTGACATTTGCGTGCTAGAATTG
>JBKCGB010000062.1:0-26898 GCA_046303375.1 Roseiflexaceae bacterium | reverse complement strand
TCGATCACGTTGACTCCGTCACGCACGTTGACGGCATCACCGACGGCATCACCGACTCGTACACCAACGTTTAAACGATAAATTGATGGGGATGAATGATATGACGTTGCATAATCAACACACAATCCGAAATATTCTACGGCGGTGGCGGATGGTCATTCAGCTCGTCAGTGTGGTCGGTATCATGCTCGTTGGTGTCAGTGTGGTACTCCAGCAAACCAGTGCGACGAAACGAACTTACACATATACGAGTAAACCCATCGACTTCCCCGAAGTGCCGTTTTTTGCGGTAGCAGGGACACGTCTCGCACCTGTGATGCCACAGGCTGTCATGCCCAAGACACTCATCATCAATCCGGGTGGTGGCATGGATGTGACAGGGAACGACGGCATTCGTATGCAGTTTAATCGGCAAATCACTGACTTGACGCGGTCTGAATGTGGTCCGAGCAAAGGCGACGCCATTTACTGGCGCGGTGTGACGCAGTTTTATGCTGACGCAGATCAAGGTGTGGCGTTGTCTATTGGTGGTGGTACTGATGCAGCCAATCCTGGATCAGCAACGTCACTGCGTACAATTTTGGCATCATGTCCTTCAAGTATGATTGGTAATACCACGTTCAGTGATATCACCATTGGGAGCTTGACGGGTTCGGCGACGTTGTGTGGTGATACTACTACTGCAGGTACATTGCGCAATTGTTCATCAATGTATGGGAGTGGCTCTGCGGTTATTACGTATTCGCATACCGTGGGTGGACGCATCTTTTCATTGATTCGTTCGATTACATATACCTACCCGAATCCATATTTCCTTGAGCAGTTCACAATTAATGTGCCAAGCGGCAATACGTCGATGGTAAAGCTGTACAAGGCAGGTGACACGGCACCAGGAGGCTCCAACAGTGGTGTGGGTGTCTATGTATCAAATCCAGTCAAGCGTGTCATGTCCGTTGAAGTCAACACCAAAGTCTTTGTGGCTATGAAAGAAGTGCGTCGTCCTACCGGGATGAGCACCTTTGAAGGTGCTTATGAAACAAGCTATGGTGGATACGATTATATCTATCGACGGATCAACAATAATCTGGATCTTGGGTTTTATGCTGACCCCAATACTCACAATGTGGCGTATGGTATTCAGTACACGATTGGAAGTAATCCGGGTACCTACAACGAAGAAAATTACACTTACGTCGGCTTGCAAGGATTGAGCCTCGAAGCAGAGTGGCTTGATGCAGTTGCAACGCGTTCGGCACAACTCGACATCGTGCTCGTGAATTCGTATAGTACGAATGCCACGGGCAACGGTTTCCGTTTTACGATTCCACGTGGCATGTATATCACTAATATTACCAATGGGTGTGGTGGGACACTGACCAACACAGATACCGTTGTCAATCTCAGTGGGTTTAGTGTGGCTGGATTAGGCGGATGTGTGGTATCGGTGACTGCAGGCACGTTTACGGCAGGTATCTATACGGTCAACAAAAAGAGCTTCACCAATGTAGTTGGTAGCACCATCATCAACTCGGTCAGTGATGCACCAGTCAATTTTAGTGTGCCGTCTGATACATTTACTCCAACGCCCACCAATACCTATACACCCACGTCAACGGATACGTCTACGCCTACAATGACACCTACCCCTACGGAGACGGATACGCCGACCGAAACGATGACACCGTCAGAGACGTTTACGCCAACCGAAACCGAAACACCCACGGAAACCGAGACGTATACCCCGACGTACACGATTACGCCGACGGATACCCCTACGGAGACAGATACGCCGACCGAAACAGACACCCCGTCAACGACGTTGACGCCGTCGTTGACGCCGACAATCACGTTGACACCGTCGCTGACACCAACGAACACGTTGACACCATCGCTGACGCCCACGTTGACGCAGACCCTGACCCCGAGTATTACACGGACACCGTCACCGACATTTGATAATTCGGTGCTCAACAAACTCGCTCTTGGGCATTCGTTCATGTTGGGTATTCAAGCAGATGGGACATTAGTGACGTGGGGACTCAATCAGTGGGGACAAACGCGTATTCCTCCCGAGCTCCAAACCATGCAGTTCTTGGATGTGGCAGCAGGCTACACGACTAGCTATGCGGTGGGGTACGACAATCGGCTGTATGCATGGGGACGCAACACCTTTGGTGAGCGTGCTATCCCTGTGTCTGCATGGGACGATGTGGTGGACGTAGCAGCGGGTACCAATCATGCCTTGGCTCTCAAAAACGATGGCACGGTGGTGGCCTGGGGACGAAATGACGCATTACAAGCGAATGTGCCTGGTGGCTTGCGCAATGTTATCGCGGTAGCTGCTGGCGAGCGCCACTCGCTGGCACTGCGCTCCGATGGCACGGTGGTGGCCTGGGGTGCTAATGATGCTGGTCAAAGTCGTGTGCCTGCGGGATTGCGCGATGTGGTGGCTATTGCAGCAGGTGACCGGCATTCGTTGGCGTTACTCGATACGGGGCGTGTGGTCGCATGGGGGAGCAACCAGTTTGGGCAGATTAGCAAGATTGGTGATCCGAGAGATGTGGTACAGATCGCAGCCGGGCGCGGTACCACGCTACTACTCGATGTGCGCGGTGTGGTTTACCCGTTTGGTCAAAACGAAAATGGGGTGCTGAGCTTCCCGCCACAGGCATTCCGTCCAGGGAGCGACATTGTGGGAGTGAGCATCTCAACAATTAATTCGGTGTTGAGCTACCGCAGCGGTGTCAACCGCGTCTTTGGGAGTACGATGCACAATATTATGGTCTCACGTACACCGACACGCACCCCACTCATCACGTTGACGGCCTCGGATACTGCGTTACCGACCGAGACATACACACCGTCATACACCAAGACGCCCTCATCTACACGGACACCGTCGCGTACACGCACACCGTAACTGCCAACTTCACCGTGCCCACCCTCCGTACATCGTATGTGTACGGAGGGTGGGCGATTATTATGACGTGCGTTCAGGTGGTGAGATTTCTGCCCAGAGACGCTGCATGTGTGGACTGTGTTGCAACAGGTCGATGAGCGTGCCTTGGGCGACTACACGCCCAGCATCGAGTACCACGATGCTGTCGGCATGTTGCATAATCCCAGGGCGATGGCTGCTCACCACAAGTGTGCCCGTACCATGCTGTCGTAGGGTCTGCCACAAGTGTTGTTCGGTGGTCACATCCACCGCACTCGTCATATCATCGAGTACCAAGAGTTGTGCATTGCGCACCAACACCCGTGCTAGGGCAACGCGTTGCCGTTGCCCGCCAGATAAGCGTACACCGCGTGGCCCTACGATGGTATCGAGCCCTGCTGCCAGCTGTGCCACATCATGGGTGAGGGCACTAGCGGCGAGCACATCAGTCAAATCGGGCACATTTGCACCAAGCATGATATTGGTACGGAGCGAATCACTCAGCAAAAACGGAATCTGTGTTGCAGCGATGACATCGGGCGCCCCAATCTGGGTCATTGCATCACCATTCCAAGAGATGTGCCCTGATTGTGGGTGTAGAAGCCCACTCAACAGGTGCAGCAAGGTACTTTTGCCACTTCCCACTGCTCCAGTAATCACAGTCAACGAGCCACGTGTGATTGTGAGAGAAACGTTGTGTATGCCAAATCCGCCGTCATGGTGATAACTGACATCGTGAAGTTGCATCGACTGTAGGGGTGGGCGGGCAGGCACATGATGTATGACTGGTTGGATGCGCCACCATGGATAGGTGCGCATCAACTGCATGGGGGCGTCGGGCATGAAATCGGTCAGACGCGTAATCGAGACACGCTGTTGGGCATAATCCCCGATAAACGTCGCAATCACGTTGGGCATCCATGCGATGATGCCTAGGCTACTCGCCAAGAGCAAGACATCACCAACACCGAGTGTGCCTTGTCCCAAGGCCTGCCCCGCATACCAGTAGATGAGTGCGCCACAGATGGCGACCCCAGCATCAACCAAGAAATGTTGTGCCTGGAATAGTGCAATGGCCCACACATTGATGCGTCGTCGTTGATCACTGATGCGTTGCACGTGTGCGAGTGCATCATCTGCTTGTGCACACATGCGTAATGTGGTGGCTCCCGCAATCAGACTCCCGAGTAAGCTGGTATATTCATCTTCGCGTTCGCCGGCCTGATAGCGAAACTTGAGGTAGTGTGGCCAGATGGCATAGGCTGCTCCCCCGAGTGCAAACAGCGGCAACACGCTTATGAGGCTCAGTTGCAGATCAAGCTGTGCCATGATGAGAAATGCACCGATTGCCACACTACTCGTGCTGATAACTTCGGGTATCCATAACGGAAAATCAGCAACTTCATCTACGTCGTCACGCAAGCGATTGATGGCTTCAAGCGCCGATACAGGTAATGGCTGGGCACCTGGACGTTGCAAGGCCTGATGCAGCGTATTATGCTGGAGCACTCCTTTGATGCGATAGCGAAACGTGACATCGCCCCAGGCTTCGCTGTAAAGCGCACCGATACGAGCCGCAATGATGGCCACATAGACGAGCAAAACCCCCCAATATGTCTGTGTCGACGTGTATAACCCGTATGCGTTAAATAGCTCACGTTCTATGACGATGACTGCAAATGGAAAGATGACATTGAGGAGCCGCCCAAATGTGTAGATGGCAAACGGTTGGCGTGCCATCTGTATCATCGCTCGGGTAAATCGTGGAGTCGTTATGCTCATAGGGTTGCTCCAAAATCACGTGCAAGCAGATGAGCATAGTGGCTCTCTGGTTGTTGTGCGAGCAGGTGTGGCGCACCTTGCTCAACGATGATGCCGTCAGCCAGTACCACAATCATGTCTGCATGGCGTACCGTACTTAGACGATGCGCGATGGTGATTACCGTACGATGCTGTGCCAGCGATGCAAAGGCCTGTGTAATGCGTTGCTCGCTAAGTGGATCAATATGCGCACTCGCCTCGTCGAGCAGGATGACACCCGGATCGCGTAGCCATATACGGGCTAATGCGAGCAGTTGTTGCTCGCCCGGCGATAGCGTGCGTTGCCCATCACCGAGCCGTGTATCAAGTCCATCGGGGAGTGCATGCAAAAAATCTGCCAAGCCACATGTGGTAAGTGCAGCCATAATTGCATCATCGTGGTATGTGGTGGCAAAGCATGTCACGTTGTCGCGCAGCGACGCATTAAAAATATCAACCTCTTGACTAATGACTGCCACGCGCTGCCGCAGTGATGCATCACTGATTTGTGATAATGCGTGGTGGTGATAGTGAATGGCACCGGTATACGGTGTTTCGTTGCGACTGAGCAGACGAATCAATGTACTCTTGCCGCTGCCAGTACGACCCATAATTGCCACGTGGGCACCTGCTGGGATATGCATGGTGATATCGCGAAGCACATCCTGTGGACTCGTTGGATAGCGGAACGATACCTGGTCAAGGGTGATTGCTAGTGCCCCAGCAGGCAACTGAGACCCGGTGGTGATAGGGGGAGTTGGATTAATCAACAAGGCATCTATACGTGCGAGCACTCCACGTGCTTGCTGGAGCGCCTGTATGATTCCACGTACCTGTTCGATGGGTTGAGCAATCAATGCCATGTAGCCGAGAATGGCCACTGCATCACCAATACTGCCCCCGTATTGATAGTGCCAAATCCCTAGGATGACGGCAATCATCCAGCCTATCGCATTGACGATGGTGGCTACGATGGTTGCGCGTTGGCTCTGCATGCGAGCGGTGCGGTGGGCATGGAGCAGGGTGGCGAGGCGTGGTGTCAGTCGTTGATGGAGCACCGATGTGGCGCCGACTGCTTTGACATCAGTGATACTTGCAAAGCTTTCTTCAATTGTGTCATACAAGGCAGCATCAGCAACGCGCTCTTCCTCCCACGCACTGTGATTGTCGCGTTGTGTGAAGGCAATCAGTACACTGCTCACGATCAAATATCCAAGCAACATCATGCAGATACGCGGATCGATTTGCCATGTATGATAGGCTACAAAGAGTACAAGCACCACCGTATGGGTGATTTGTGCACTCGTCTCACCAAAGAGCTCGTGCAGCTGACCACTATCAGCATCAATGCGTTCACTGAGTTCACCGACTCCATGGTGGCGAAAAAACTCGAGTGGTTGGGCAAAGACTGCTTGCCCACTTTGATGGCGCAGTGTATTGGTTGCCACCCAGGCGCTCTGACTTGCCAAAACACTCCCACCCCAGCGACAGAGTGGCACCAAAAGTGCCACCACAGCAAAACTCACAACCAATGATAGCAATGGCCCTTGTGTGGTGGCTGTGTCGATGATCCGTTGCACATAAAACGGTCGAAAAGTGGTGAGCGCAGCTTCAAGCGCGGCGCACACGATGACTCCAATCCACCAGCGATTTGTACGCACGATGGCTTTAACGCTTGGTGACATAAATAACGCCATAGCGATATGTTCTCCTCAGGTACACAAGACTACTTCCGGTAGTACAGACGTACAACCGGTGTGAGCCGACCATCAGATGTATCGACAGGTGGGTGGGTTACCTGCTAGTGTGTCACCACCGATACGCTGTCGCATACATCGTGGGTGATATGGGTTGACATGGCGTTACTCCTTTGTGCATACAAACGTGGTATCAGACGAGATTATACCCCGATTTCACGTTACTGTTGTAGCTCTTGGATGCGCAGGGTGGCTTGTTCGAGCAGGGTGCGGCTCTGGGCTACCAGCTGCGCCCCTCGTTGATAGAGTTGCAATGATTCCTCGAGTGATAACGTGTTTTGCTCGAGGGTGGCAGCGATTTGCTCGATCTCTTTGAGCATTTCTTCAAGCGTGAGTTGATTACTCATGGTTCCTCCGTAATGCGGGCCGTGCGTTGTCCATCAGTGAACTGAATCGACACAATTTCGTCACCGGTGAGCATGTCAGCCTGGCGTACGATGGCGCCGTGTTGGTTGCGTACGAGTGTAAATCCGCGCTTGAGTACGGCATGTGGGTCTAGTGCGTCGAGTTGGGCTGCCAGATGGTTGAGTGTTTCTTGGGTACGACTGATGCGGTGTTGGATGGTTTGTTGTAGCCGTAATCCGGTGTAGTCGAGTCGCTGCTGGTATGCCACGATGCGTTGTGCTGGGGCTGCTCTGAACAACCGTGCTTCCATGTCGTCGAGGCGTTGGCTACGTTCGTTGAGGCGACTCTGCACGTGAAATACGAGCGTGGCTTGTAGGTTGGCCACATGCTGCACCATATCGCGTTGGTCTGGGGTGACTGCCATGGCTGCCATGGTTGGCGTAGCTGCACGGTAGTCGGCCACAATATCCGCAATCGTGTAATCAACTTCGTGACCAATCCCAGATACCACAGGCACTGGAGCACGCAACATGCACTGAATGACGTCTTCGTGGTTGAATGCGACTAAATCCTCATATGAGCCACCGCCACGCACCACCAAAATCACATCGACGGGCTCCGCATAGAGATGCGTGAGCGCACTCACAATTTCAACTGGGGCGTACTCGCCTTGCACGCTACTGTGTGCAAGGATAACTTCTACGCAGGGAAAGCGTGCCTGGAGCGTGGCTTGTACATCATGCCATGCCGCCCCACTGCGTGACGTGACCACACCAATCCTACGTGGCAAGGCAGGCAAGGCACGCTGTTTGGACATGCCTTGATACTTGCGCTGCAGGCGTTCGAATTCTGCATGTGCCAGCCCGAGTCCCACATCAACAATGTCATCGATGATGAACTGTATTTCGCCACGAGCGGCGTAATAGTCGATGCGCCCATGCACGCGTACGCGTGCCCCCACGGCGGGGAGCATCAAGCGCATGGCCGATGAGCGCCAACAGTTGGCGCGGATACTCGTTGATTCATCTTTGAGAGTGAAATACCAGTGTCCCGACGCAGGCGTCGAGACACTGGCGATTTCGGCTTCTAACCAAATATCAGAGAGGAGCGGGTCGCGCAATAGCGTTTCGAGCAGCGTCGCTAATTCGTTGAGCGCAAGCACGCGTAGCATCTAAGCACTCGGCTCGATAATTATCAACGCCTGCCCAAACTCGACGGGTTGCCCACTCTTGACGAGAATCTTGACCACTTTGCCGGCTACGTCGCTCTCGATTTCATTCATCATTTTCATGGCTTCGACAATGCATAGTCGATCACCAACCTTGACCATATCACCTTCGTTCACAAAGGCTGGATCTTTGGGTGATGGGGTAGCATAAAACGTGCCAACCATGGGTGACGTAATCTGATGCCCACTTACCACTGGCTCGGGTGCGGGGGCCGTGACCACAGGAGCGGCTGGTGCGACCACGGCAGTGGCTACGGGTACCGGTGCCGCGGACACGCCACTATGCATCATCACCGGCGCAGCTGGGGGCTGGTGGCGTTTGATATGCAGACGTGTGTCGCCACGCTCGATTGAAAGCTCACTAATGTCGCTTTCGTTCACCAACTTGATAAGTTCGCGTACTTCGTCAATGGCGAAGATGTTGGCGTTTGGGGTGTGCTCATGCTTCATGATGCTCTTGCTACTCCACCTACAGCTGAATAATCATCTTGCCCCATTATACCACTACCACCACGACTAGTGGTGTGTGCCCGGTGATTCTTTGTGCCCCAATATCCAATCAAGTGCCAACACGTAGCCGCGCCACCCCAAGCCGGCAATCTGCCCAGTGGCAATCGGTGCAATTACCGAGTGATGCCGGAATGGTTCACGTTTGTAGACGTTAGAAATATGCACTTCGATGATGGGGCAACTGACCGCGCTTAGTGCATCGCGTAGGGCATAACTGTAATGCGTAAATGCACCCGGGTTGATGATAATCCCGTTGATGGTGGCCTGTTCGCGTTGAATGGCGTCGATCAGTGCTCCTTCGTGATTGCTCTGTACACAGACCATCTGCGTATTGGCATGCTGTGCCCGTTGCACGAGTGCCTGTTCGATATCGCCTAGTGTGGTTGCCCCGTAGATGTGGGGTTCGCGCGTGCCCAGCATATTCAAGTTGGGACCGTTGAGTAGCAAAATGCGCATCGTCTACCTCCTCTGCTGATGCTATTATACGGCGGCTTGGTATCTTCATATATATTTCTAATACCTCGACTATTGCATCTAAAAGTGAAACCGTTACAATAAAAACGTGACAGTAGGACTGATCATTCGTAATAAGCATGGATATGCCTTGTTACTATGAAATACAACGTAAAGGGGTAACGAATTTATGAGTAAGATTGTTGGTATTGACTTGGGAACCACGAATTCGTGTGTGGCAGTCATGGAAGCTGGCGATGCAGTGGTCATCCCCAGCTCCGAGGGCAACCGCACCACGCCGTCGATTGTGGCATTCACCAAGAGTGGCGAGCGCTTGGTTGGTCAGACGGCCAAACGCCAGGCCACCATCAACGCCGAAAACACGCTGTATTCCATCAAGCGCTTTATTGGGCGCACCTACGATGAAATCACCAAAGAGCGTGAAATGGTGCCGTACAAGGTCAGCCAAGGCAATCGCAACGATGTGCGTGTCGCATCGAGCAACACGGGCAAGGAATATGCCCCCCAAGAAATCTCTGCTATGGTTTTGCAGAAGCTCAAAGCTGACGCAGAAGCCTACCTCGGTGAGCCGGTCTCAAAGGCCGTTATCACGGTGCCTGCGTACTTCAATGATAGCCAACGCCAGGCCACCAAGGATGCCGGCAAAATCGCTGGACTCGAAGTGTTGCGTATCATCAATGAGCCGACTGCTGCTGCCTTGGCTTATGGTCTCGACAAGAAAAAAGACGAAACCATTCTCGTCTTTGACTTGGGTGGTGGTACGTTCGATGTCTCCGTGCTGGAAGTCGGTGATGGTGTGGTCGAAGTCAAAGCGACCAATGGTGACACGCACCTCGGTGGTGATGACTACGACCAGCGTGTCGTGGAATGGATGATCGACGAGTTCCGCAAGGATCAAGGTATCGATCTCGGCAAAGACCGCCAAGCATTGCAACGCCTCAAAGAAGCTGCTGAAAAAGCCAAAATCGAGTTGTCGAGCATGGCCGAGACAGAGCTCAACTTGCCCTTTATCACGGCTGATGCCAGCGGTCCCAAACACTTGCAGATGCGCTTGTCACGTGCCAAGTTTGAGCAACTGACCGCAGAGCTTACCGAGCGCCTCAAAGGGCCAGTGACGCAGGCATTGCGCGATGCGGGCATGCAGGCCAGTAGCCTCGATGAAGTGGTGTTGGTGGGTGGCTCAACCCGTATGCCGGTGGTACAAGAACTTGTCCGCAAGATGACGGGCAAAGAGCCCAACAAGAGTGTCAATCCTGACGAAGTGGTGGCCATTGGTGCCGCTATCCAAGCCGGTGTGCTCGGTGGCGATATCAAAGATGTGGTACTGCTCGACGTGACCCCACTCTCACTGGGTGTTGAGACACTGGGTGGTGTGATGACTCGCCTCATCGAGCGCAACACGACGATTCCCACGCGCAAGAGCGAAATCTTTTCGACGGCCGCTGATAGCCAGACTGCAGTGGACATCCACATCCTGCAGGGCGAGCGTTCGACGGCGAGCGACAACATGACGCTCGGGCGCTTCCGCCTCGAAGGCATCCCGTCGGCACCCCGTGGTATGCCCAAAATCGAAGTTACCTTTGACATCGATGCCAATGGTATCCTCAACGTGTCAGCCAAAGATCAAGCCACCGGCAAGGAGCAGCGCATCACCATTACGGCGAGCACCAATCTCAACAAGGACGAAGTCGAAAAGATGGTGCGTGATGCCCAGGCCCACGCCGAGGAAGATCAGCGCAAGCGCGAGCTCATCGAGCTCAAGAATCGCTCAGATAGTATGGCGTACGATGCGGAGAAGTCATTAACTGATCTCAACGGCAAAATCGACGAAAGCTTAGCCGAGCAGATTCGCAAAGTAGTTGCCGAGTTGCGTACTGCTATTGGCAACGACAACGAATCGTTGATGCAGAGCCTCGGTGAGGAGTTGGCACAGCTGATGGGACAGGCAACCCAACAGGCACAAGCTGCAAACAACGGCGATAATGCTGGTGGTACTCCCAAAAACGACGGTAACGTGGTAGACGGTCAATACACGGTCGACTAAGCGACACCGTACCACACACCGGCACGATGATACCATCGTGCCGGTGTGCACATTCATCGACAGTTAAATATTCGTTAATAATAACGATTTTTTCCATTGGTGGGAGTGGTATACTTGCCCTAGTTACCGTGTGTTGTGGGGAATGCGCTGTCGATGGTCATCGTAGACATTGCCATTTTGCTCTTGGTAGTCGTCTTTACTACGTTAGGCTTCTACTGGGGTGCAATTCGCCAATTACTTGCAATAACCGGTCTGCTTGCAAGCTTTGTTGTTGCAGGCCGCTACGGCGTGAGTGTTGCTGCACTCATTGAGCCTGTTGTTGCGAATCGTTCGTATGCAATGCTCATTGCGGTCATGCTCATTATGATGGCTGTAAATGGGAGTGCAAGCCTGGCTGCCTCGTTGATTCAGCAATTTGCAGGATTGATTGCACTCGGGTTTGTTGATCATCTGCTCGGTGCATTACTGGGTGCGTTGCAAGCATTGCTGGTCGTTGTTGGATTGTTGTTGGTCATGGCCGCATTTCCACATCAAACATGGATGGATGCACTGCGGATGTCGAATGTGGTCAATGGGATTGTCTACGTCTTTGGTGGGGTAGTGCTTACGTTTATTCCCGATCCACTGCAGAGTGCATTACGGATTGTGATTTTTCGGTAATACTGTGGCAAAGATTGTTTACAAACGGGGCGGTATTTGCTAGTATGAATAGAGTGGTTCGGTGAATTGGAGTTCCATGGATACACAAGCACTTGCTCGCCGCGTGGTAGAGCTTCTCGAAGATAAACAAGCAAGCGATATCATGTTGCTCGACTTGCGTTCGTTGCGTACATTTGCTGATTTTTTTGTCATCTGTAGTGGTGACAACGAGCGCCAACTCAAAGCACTACTTGATGTGGTGGATGCTGGGGTGAGTAGTGAGTTTGATCTTGAAACAAAAACCGAAGGTGTAACGTCTGCTGGATGGGTACTCCTTGATTATGGGGATGTGGTAGTTCATATCTTTTCTCGTGAAATGCGCGAATTCTATCGTTTGGAGCGCTTGTGGAGTAATGCGACTCCACTCGTCGTGGTACAGTGAGGTAACGAATATGCCAACAGGTCGTTCACGACTCATCGCTTTTAGTCTCGGAGCTGCTATTGGCAGTGCGGTAGGGCTCATTCTTGGCTCATTGCTCACCTATTGGATTGGTGACGAAGCCATCAAAAACCTGCGTGATAGTCTGCAACGTCAGCCCGACCACCCTAATTTCGAAAAACTCTTGCAGTAAGGCGTATATAAACTGCCCGTTGTTCGTCCACGAACAACGGGCAGTTTTGTATTAGTTGGTGCGGTCGTGTTCGTGCCCAATCCAGTCTTGGTCTCCATCCGCCCAGTGTTCTTTTTTCCAAATCGGTGCAATTTCTTTGATGCGGTCCATGATCCACCCAGTAGCCGCTAGTGCTGGCCCACGATGCCCGGCTGCGACTACCACAATCACTGCCGTTTCACCGATGTCGAGGATACCGATGCGATGGTGAATGGCCACATTGCCGATGGCAAAGCGTTGTTTGGCATCGTTTGCAATATCGGCAAGCACCGCGGTCGCCATCTCTGCATAGGCCTCGTATTCGAGGCGGGCGGTGGCGCGATGTCCGAAATGATCGCGTACTGTGCCACTAAACGTGACTATCGCACCATAATCAGGTGCGCTAACCAGTGTAACGAGTGGTGCAGCATCAAGAGGGGTATTTGTGACGGCAAAGGCGGGTGTCTCATTCCCCCCGCTTACCGGCGGAATAAACGCCACTACATCACCGTCATGTACCACGGTCGTGGCTGCCACAAAGCGCTCGTTGTGCGCATAGAGGACACGGGTGCGATATGGTGCAAGCGCGGGGTAGCGTGTTTCGAGCTGCTGCCAGATATCCGCAATTGTGCTGTTGGCAGGCATGTTCAGCTGCTCGCTACTCATGCCCGTAATATCACGATGGACCGCAAAATAACGAATAGTCACTTGCATATGCTTATCTCATCGGTAGTCCACGTGCTCGCAAGGCATCCTTGACGTGCGCAATGGTATAGTTGCCAAAATGAAAAATGCTAGCTGCGAGTACTGCGTCAGCACCACCTTGGACAAAGCCATCGTAGAGATGGTCGGGTGTGCCTGCTCCCCCCGATGCAATCACTGGTATCGACACTTGGCTCGAGATGGCATGGAGCAATGCTAGGTCATACCCTTGGTAGGTGCCGTCTGCATCCATGCTGTTGATGACTAATTCGCCAGCACCAAGCTCAGCCCCTTGAATGGCCCATGCTACCGCATCAATACCGGTTGAGCGGGCATTTGCTCCAGTATGAGTAAACACCTGCCACTGTGGACTGCCGTCTGCAGCGGTTACTCGGCGAGCATCAATCGAAAGCACAATGCATTGACTGCCGAAGCGTTTGGCACCCGCAGTAATCAGCGGTGGATTCAAGACAGCAGCAGTGTTGATTGATATTTTGTCGGCACCAGCGCGAAGCATGCGATACATGTCGTCAACGCTGCGTATGCCACCCCCCACTGTTAGCGGGATAAAGACTTGAGATGCAGTACGCTCGACCACCTCGACCATGATGTTGCGTTCATCGGAGCTGGCCGTGATGTCATAAAAGACCAACTCATCTGCACCGCTTTCGTTGTAGTAGTGGGCAAGCACTACCGGGTCGCCAGCATCACGATGATCAACAAATGATACTCCTTTGACCACGCGACCTGCTTTGACGTCAAGACATGGGATGATGCGTCGTTTGAGCATTTACCGACTCTTTCCGTCACTGCTATCAGAAACTGATTTTATGCGGTCAATGGTGCTCTGCATGCTTTTGACGATGATCCCCATCAACTCGGCATCTCGCGTATTGATGTCGTTGAGCTGTGTATGGTGGTCGTGTTGCATGTTTTCTAAGCGGGTGTGCGTCC
The DNA here is from genome assembly GCA_046303375.1 of Roseiflexaceae bacterium. Lineage (GTDB taxonomy): Bacteria > Chloroflexota > Chloroflexia > Chloroflexales > Roseiflexaceae > UBA965. Next base: position 12,857 of record JBKCGB010000062.1, on the reverse strand, counting down.
GCGTGATACGTTGCTCCAGCTCACGCACATACGTATCAATGCGTTCAATCCAGGTCGTGATTTGACGGATATGGCGGTCTTCGATGTCTTGGATACCGCTAATTTTATCGTCTTGTTGTAGCCGGATTTCTTCGATGCGTTGCTGGTTGGTCAGAAAGCGCTCGGTGGCAAGGCGTTCGATTTGCTTGCTTTCCTGCATCAATTCGGCAATCCGGTTTGACAAGACGACCAGTTGCTCAGGGATTTCGTTGACCACTTTGTCGATTTGGGTGCGGAAGTCATCGAGGCGGAGCAACCGACTCTGTTGCTCGCTAAGAATGTATTTGCTGTCAGCAACCAGCTGTTGATTTTCCACCGCTTGACGGCGGAGCTGTTGCTTTTCGATTTGCACTTCCTCGAGAATCTTGCGCAATTCGGCACGCCGTGTATCTTCGGACGATTGAAAGGTGTCAAGCCGTGCAAGGAGCGCACGATAGCGTTCATCGGATTCACGTACGAGCGCCAACACGGCACCGATTTTCTGCTCGGTTTCACCCAAGCGATTCACGAGCCCTGCTACTGAGACGCGATCTTCTTTGCGGGCGTTGGCCAATTCTTGTATTTGCGACTGCATGTCACGAATCGGCTGAATGCTTTCTTCGATTTTGATGAGCGTACTCGCAAATTCTTTGCGCAGTGTGGTCATATCACGGCGAAAGCTGTCGAGCGTCTGTTGGAGTTCATTGTTTTGCCGCGATAGCTGACTCTCAATTTCGTTGTGGTCGTGTTCGATTTTGCGCACGTGCTCGTTGGATAGTTGGTATTTTTGGGTTTGATCACGCATCTGCCGGCGCAACTCATCAATCTGATTTTGCAGATGTGTGATTTGTGATTGCGTGTTTGCCCGCGAACGTTCTTCTTCGTGGCGGGCGCTAACGTTGTTGGTATTATCGCTCATATAACCTCCTGCGTAAGTGTGGCAAGTGCTGATGTGAGCTCAATGGCTCCGGTGTAGAGCGCTTTGCCTACAATGGCCCCGTGGATACCAAGACGTGCCAATGTGATGAGTTGTGCGGTCTGACTGACCCCCCCCGACGCGATAATCAATGGTCCTTGTGGATGGAGCAACGCCGCAGTGGCCGCATAGTTGGGTTCACTGAGTGTCCCATCACGACTGATATCGGTATAGATGACACGTTGTACCCCGATGTCACGCATCTGTGCTACCAAATCACTGGCTTGTACCTGCGATCCGGCCAGCCAGCCAGCGGTCTGTACTAACCCATCTCGGGCATCTACTCCGACAATGATTGCATCGCCATGCTGCTGTACGAGTGTGGCGACGAACGCAGGATCTTGCACCGCCTTGGTGCCAATGATGACCCGCTGAATACCGAGTTGGCGTACATTAGCCACATCGGCGTGTGTGCGGATACCGCCACCGAGTTGAATGGGTACTGATACCGCCGCTGCAATGGCAGCAATGGCCTCGAGATTGACGGGATGCCCCGCTTTGGCACCATCCAAATCAACCACATGCAGATGTCTGGCTCCTGCTGCCACCCAGCGTCGTGCTGCATTCGCCGGTGACTCGTCGTAGACGTTTGCTGTCGCATAGTCGCCTTGGGTGAGCCGCACTGCGCGCCCTTGATGGATATCAATTGCTGGATACAACTCAAACACGGACTGCCTCACTTTTCAATTCGGCCATGTGTGTCACAAAATTGTGCATTAAGCGCAGCCCGGTTGCACCGCTTTTTTCGGGATGAAACTGTACGGCGGCGAGATTTTGTTGCACGATGGCACTTGCAAACGGTAGCCCGTAGTCGGTCTGACCGGCCACCAGTTGTGCATCTGCGATGGCACAGTAATATGAGTGCACAAAATAAAAATCACTCCCGTCGCTGATGCCGTCAAATAACGCATGTTGCGGGTGGTGTGCCGTATACCGGACCTGGTTCCAGCCGATCTGTGGCACTTTGAGCTGACCTGGAAAGCGTGTCACGTTGCCCCGAATAATCCCCAGACATGCGTGTGTGCCAAATTCATCACTCTGGTCAAGCAGGACCTGCATGCCCACACAAATCCCCAGAAACGGCACACCACGGGCGACCGCATCAACGATGGCTTGGTCAAGACCACTCTTGGTCAGTGTATCCATCGTGTCGCGGGTTGCCCCCACACCTGGGAGCACGACGGCAGGCGCCTTGGCTACTACCCGTGGATCGCTCGTGACTTCGAGCGCAACCCCGAGATGGCGTAGCGCACGAACCACATTGGGGAGATTCCCCGCTCCATAATCAATCACCGCAAGCGCCATGGTCGTGTTTACTCCTTTTGTGCCATACACAGGGGATGATGGTGTTGTAACCAATGTATCGTATCGTCTCCCACATGCGCATCACTCGCAACGCCGCCGATATGATCGGGCAACGGGTGTTGCCCGGCGAGCAGGCTCACCGTGGCGTGTACCCCTGCTGCCAACGCATCAAGGTTATAGCCACCTTCGAGTACAACTGCCATGCGTCCCGCACACTGCTGTTGTGCGGTATGCCAAAGTGCCCGCATGATGGTGGTATACCCGGTGACCGACAATGCACAACTGCCAATGGGATCATCCCAATGCGCATCGTATCCGGCAGAGACCAGAATACACTCTGGTGCAAAGCGCTGTAGCGCGGGGACAACTAATTCGGTATAGACACGGTCATAGACGCGATCACCACTGCCATTGGGGAGTGGAATATTGAGCGTGCTTCCATGCCCACTGTCGCGCCCCATGGCATCACGTGCCCCACTAAACGGATAGAGTGGGCTGGCGTGACTCGACACAAAGAGTACATCCGCATCCGCATAAAAATAGTCGTTGGTGCCATTGCCGTGATGTACATCAATATCAACGACTGCCACCCGTTTGATGCCATACGTATGCTGCAGATAGCGTGTTGCAATGGCCACATTATTAAAAAAACAGAACCCCATGTATTGGTCGCGCACGGCATGATGCCCAGGTGGCCGACCGAGACTCATGGCGGGAGTCCCCGTCATCATGGCATCAACAGCCTGACATGCGGCAAAGGCTGCATCACAGGCGGCCGCATAACTCCCCCCAGTGACGTAGGTGTCTGCGTCCATGTGGGCATGTGTGGCACGCTGCTGGCTCAGCTGCTGTAGCGATGCGACATACCTAGCTGCATGTACTGCATGGATGACGGCAACATCCATGGGATGTACTGGATGCACCGTGACACCTGCGATGGGAAACTGTGCCAAAAGTCGCATCACTGCATCAATACGCCCAGCATGCTCAGGATGCTGAGGATGGGTATGCTGGGCATGCTGTGGTGTGGTAATCAATGAAACCGGCATGATTGCGACTCAACAATGTAACTACGATATAGTATAGCACTCTCTGTTCGCAATGCAGAATGAAAAATGACGTGGCTCGCACGCGCGACTAGTCAATGCGCCGGTGGATGTGGTCAAGGACGCGTTGTAAATCGCCGGGTAACACGCTGTGAAACTCCACGGGTTGGCCACTCCGTGGATGGATGAAGCCGAGCGTTTGTGCATGCAGGAACTGCCGCTTGAGATGAATCGTGTTCAGGTGTGCACCATAGACGGGATCACCGATAATCGGGTGGTGCATGTGCTGACAATGCACGCGAATCTGGTGAGTGCGCCCAGTCTCGAGGGTCAAATCCAGCAGCGTCAGCTGTTGCAAGCGCTCACGTACCTGCCAGTGTGTGCGCGCAGGGCGCCCACCGGCCACGACGGCCATGCGCATGCGGTCGCGTGGGTGGCGGGCAATTGGTGCATCGACCACCCCACTATCTACGGAGAATCCCCCCTCGACCAAGGCTACATACACTTTGTGCATGTGGCGTTCGTATTGCTGTTGTTGCAGATGATTGAGTGCGGCATCGTGACGTGCTACCACCAACACCCCACTCGTATCACGGTCGAGGCGATGCACAATACCAGGTCTGATGCCACCACCAATCTGCATCCCCGGGAAGTGCCATAACAGTGCGTTGACGAGTGTGCCACGTGCATGCCCCGGGGCAGGGTGCACCACCATTCCTGCGGCTTTGTCGACCACAATGATGTCATCATCCGCATAGAGTACCGTGATGGGCAGATTTTCGGCAACCAAATCGGTGTCAACGGGTGGCGGCAGTTGTACCACGATGCGGTCACCTCGTTTGAGTGGCTCGGATGCCCGGGTCGGCTTGTCGTTGCGGGTGATATGACCCTGTTCGATGAGCCGTTGTACTGCACTACGGGTCAAGTCGGCGACCCGTTCGGCTACAAAGCGGTCGAGGCGTTGCCCCACACCGGTCTCATCTACAATCACCAGCAGGGTATCGTCGTCATGCGTCACGGGGTGACTCGCGTGTCTCGTAGTACCAGGTTGCTATCACCAACGCAATCACACTCACTGTAATCGCACTATCTGCCACATTAAAGATTCCAGGGAACCAGGTAACATGCACGAAATCGGTCACATATCCCTGCCGAATGCGGTCGATGATGTTGCCCACTGCCCCACCCACAATACCACCCACACAGAGCTGTACCACGGTGGTATGTGGCATCTGGGTGCGGTAGAGATAGAGTGCACCAATGCTGATGACAATGTTGATAATCGTAAAAAAATGCGGTACACCCTGGAACAAGCCAAAGGCGACCCCCGTGTTGTGGATGTAGGTCAAATAGAGCCATGGTGGCAGGATGGGCATACTCGTGCCTACGACTGGACCAAGATTGGTTTCAATCCACCATTTGCTTAGGCGATCGAACACATTGATAACAATAAATACGAGCAACGGGACACGCCAATATCGTGTGAATTCATGCATGATTGATATACTCCCTAGGCTGAATCAACAGTGCGGTATCCACCCACACTGCCCGGACTAAATGATTCGGCCAACGCACGTAACAAGTTGGCTACAACGAGCATTTCTTCCCTGATGATACGTTGGATGAGATCAGGGGTGGCCGCAACAAACGATTCACCGATATCGCTCCCGCCACTTGCATAGATGACAAGATGTTGGACATCGCGCGACTCGCCAGAACGATACCCGCGCCGAATTTCGATGGCGAGCATGTCTTGATCTGGCATCTGTTGAAACAGTTTGCGAATCGTCTGATTGACAATCGTCATGAATGTTTTGAGTAGTTCGCTGTCACTGCGTTTGTCGTGACTCGCAAGTGTGATTGTATAACTCCACAGCAATTCCAACGACGATGGCGTGTTGTTGGTGCTGGCATGCTGGTGCTCTGGCCCCCATACAAAACTCAACTCGACCCATGGTGGCACATTGTGCTCGGTGAGTGGCTCGCCATGATCGGGGAATATTTCGGCGCGAAAGGTGCGTTCGAGCGTGGCAGGATTAATACTCTCGGTAACGCTGTGCTCATGCAAGCCGGCTTCATCCCAAGCATCTTCGATGGCATTGGCTAATTCTTCGTAACTGAGCAACGTGTTGTATCCTCTATGCAAAATACCTGTCTGTATTGTACTGTATTCAGCAGATGTACACATGCAAATGTGGCGGTGTTATACTGAACAAAAGTCAGAAAGGGTTCCCATGAAATTCGGTGCACACGTCTCTACATCGGGTGGGCTAGCGCGGGCCTTTGCCAATGGCAAAGCGGCTGGGTGCGACACCATCCAGATTTTTAGCAAAAACCAGCAACAATGGCAAGCCAAACCGCTCAGCGATGCCGAAATCACCGCATTTCGTGAGGCATCCGCACAGAGTGGCATGGCGCCGTTGGTCGTCCACGACTCGTACCTCATCAACCTTGCATCCCCTGACGACCTGCTCTTTGCCAAGTCCAAAAATGCCTTCCATGATGAACTCGTGCGCTGTAGCCAGCTGGGTATCCCCTATCTGGTCACGCACCCCGGTGCACACGTGGGTAGTGGTGTCCAAACAGGCCTCGCACGCATCATTGCTGGGCTCGACGCTGTCTTGGCCATGGATGGTGCTTCCGACGTCACCGTGCTCCTCGAAACCACCGCAGGTCAGGGGACCACACTTGGGCGCTCGTTTGCCGAGCTGGCTGCTATTATTGCAGGCAGCAAATACCCTGAGCGTTTGGCCGTTTGTCTCGACACCTGCCACATTCTGGTGGCGGGTTACGAATTCCGCACGCCTGAAAGTTGTGCTGCCATGCTGGCCGAATTCGATGCCACCATTGGTTTAGCGCGCCTCAAAGTCATCCACGCCAACGACGCCCAAAAAGACATCGGTAGCCATCTCGACCGCCACACCCACATCGGTCACGGCTTTGTGGGACTGGACGGGTTCCGTAACCTGATGCGCCATTCCGCCGTGCGGGCTGTGCCGTGGATTCTCGAAACACCCAAAGACACTGATCCTGACGACGATATTGCCAACTTGGCACGTTTGCGTGCCTTGGCAGAGGAGACTGCAGATGCAGCGTGATTTAGACCGTTTGATGGCTGAACGCAACCTCGATGCCATTATTGTCGAGGGACCTGACGGCCTGGGTGCTGCCAACCCGGCTTTCAACTACTTTGTGCGTGGTGCGCACGTGGTGGGAACCGTCATCAAAAAGCGCGGTGAGCCGGCCATGCTCATCCATAGTGACTGGGAACGTCTACAAGCCGAAGAAACTGGCTTGGTGTGTGTCTCGTCGAGCCGTTGGAATGTGCGCGAGATTATGAGCCGTATCCCCGATCGCCTCGGCGCACGCGTCGAGTTGCGTCGCCAAATGCTCAGTGACCTGGGCGTGCGTGGGCGCGTCGGGCTCTATGGCACGGTGCAGGTGGGCCCATTTCTGGCCATGCAACGCCTGCTCGAGCAGGCCGTGCCCGACGTGGAATTTGTGGCCGAATACGACAAAGACATCCTCAGCGCCGCCCGCCTCACCAAAGACGACATCGAAGTCGAAGCCATGCGGGCGGTGGGACGCAAAACGTGCGAAGTCGTGCAGGCTGCCGTGGACTTCATTGCGGCCGGTGTCGCTGATGGCGACTACGTGTGTGATGCCCGCACGGGGCGCCGCCTGACCATCGGCGCTGTGCGCCAGGTCATCGACCGCGAACTGGCGGCGCGGGGTATGGTTGGCGAGGGGACGATTTTTGCGCAGGGGCGCGACGCTGGCTTGCCTCATGCCCGTGGCGAAGACACCATGGAGCTCAAACGGGGCGAAGCCATCGTCTTTGACATCTTCCCCAAAGACGCATCCGGCTATCATCACGACATGACGCGCACCTTTGCCATCGACTTTGCGCCACCGGCCCTACAGCAGCTCTACGACGACGTGCTGGGATCGTTCCATGCGGTGGTGCAGGAATTCGAATCAGGCGCGCCTACCAAGCCCTATCAGACGTTGGTATGCAACTACTTTGCCGAGCGTGGCCACGATACTATCGCCACCACGTACCCCATTGAAGAGGGGTACATTCATTCGCTCGGCCACGGGTTGGGACTGGAAGTACACGAAGACTTCGGCTTCCCATCATTTGCTGATCGTGGTGACGTGCTGGTACCTGGAGCCGTCTTTACGGTGGAGCCCGGCTTGTACTACCCTAGCCGTGGTATGGGAGTCCGCATCGAAGACACCTATTGGTGCCGCCCTGATGGGCAGTTTGAGAGCCTGACGGATTTTTCCAAGGAGCTTATCATCACGCTGAAAGGCCAGCGTCAGTGATGTGCGTGGTATACTGCCTGTAGCTCTGTTTGTGAACGGGATGCGGTGATTATGCGAATCTACAAAGCCAAGGCGCCGATGCGCATTGGGTTCTTCGGGGGTGGCACCGATGTCAGCCCCTATGCCGAGGAACACGGCGGCAAAGTCTTGAATTGTACCATTGACAAATATGTGCGCTGCATGATGCGCTTCAGTGACGACGGTGCGGTGACCATCCGTTCACTCGATCTCGAAGAAGTCAGCCGTAATGTGACTGGTCATTGGGACGGCAAACTGAGCCTACCACAGGCCGTGCTCGATGCCATGCCCGAGGCGCGTGGTGTCGAAGTCACGATGTTCTCGGACGTGCCCCCCGGTAGCGGGCTCGGCTCATCATCGGCACTGGTGGTAAGCATGCTCAAACTAATGGGTGAGGCCTTTCACAAGCCGATGACTCCCCATGAGCTGGCCGAGCTCGCCTTTCGCATCGAGCGTGTCGACTTGGGCATCCCTGGCGGTCGCCAAGACCAATATGCGGCGGCCTTTGGTGGCATGAGTGTCTACCACTTCAGCAAAAACGGCGTGATCGTCGAGCCGGTCTTGAGTGATCCGGCCGCCTTGCTCGAACTCGAAAGCAGTCTGCTCATCGGCTATATTGGCAGTCGCAAACTGCTGACTGAGCAGTTGGTCAAAGACCAAGTGTCACGCCTCAGACAGGGTGATACGTTGCGCTACCACGACGAAACCAAGGCCTTTGTGGACGAATCAGTCAAGCTATTGCGTGCCAAACGCATCGCGGATTTTGGGCGCCTGCTCCATGACGCCTGGGAAGTCAAAAAAGCCTTCTCGCCATATATTGCGCCTCCCGTCGTCGATGAAATCTACGCCAAAGCCCGTCAGCACGGTGCTTGGGGTGGCAAAATCACTGGAGCGGGTGGTGGTGGTTTTATGGTGATTGCCTGTCCGTTTGAACGCCGTCTCGAAATGGAGCGTGTGCTCAACGATGCAGGCATGCAAGTGCGCCATTTCTCGTTTACGACGCAGGGTGTGCACGCCTGGCACATCGACACCGACGAATAATGTGCCGGCGGTCCGCGCGGGGTTCCCCGCGCTGACCGCCGTATCAATACTCCCCCACCTGATGTGCAATTAATTGTAGCGATTCATCGCCGAAATCATGCCGTGTTCGATGATGTGAGTCAGTGCGTCGCTGGCTTTCAGGCACAGGCTGGGGATCTCGTTGGCTTCGTCGCCAGCGAATTTGCCTAGTACGTAGCCATATGCATCCCAACCTGCCGGCACCTTGCCGATGCCCACGCGTAACCGCGCAAACTCCGTGCTCCCCAGCAGCTGCACAATCGAACGCATGCCGTTGTGGGTGCCGGCGCTGCCTTTTTCACGCAGACGCATATTGGCAAATGGCAAATCGAGGTCATCATACACAATGACCACGTGGTTAAGTGGCACTTTGTACCAGTTGGCCAGCCCACTCACCGCAATACCACTGCGGTTCATGTAGGTCTGTGGCCAGGCGCAGATGATTTTGTGGCCAGCAATGGTACCACTACTCAGCTTGGCTTGTGCCCGTGTGCCCGCACTCTGAAGCGCATGTTTGGCCGCAAATGCATCGAGTATCTCAAAGCCGATGTTGTGTCGGGTATTGACATATTGTGCACCTGGATTCCCGAGTCCAACCAACAACCACGTACTCATGCATGCCTCTACATCGTGCGCATCATCATAGATATCCTTTTGATTATACCGTACTGTGCTCATGTTGTGCAGGCAACGATGGGACGTGAAAGTGATGGGGTATAATACGCACAAGACCATCGTTGCCACAATGGGATATGCCATGACGACTGAATTTTTTCCAGTGCCCGAATGGGTGTCTGATGCCGTGTTTTATCAGATTTTTCCTGATCGGTTTTGCAAAAGTAGTAAAAACCCACAAGTTGCTGCCTTTGCACCGTGGGGCTCAATACCCACACAGCATTGTTATATGGGCGGAGATTTATACGGTATCGAGGTGCAGATTCCCTATCTCAAAGAAATAGGTATTACCGCGCTCTATTTGACACCTATTTTTGTCTCAGCCAGCAATCACCGCTATCATACCGACGATTATTACCATGTAGACCCGTTACTTGGTGGTGATGCAGCGTTTCGTTCACTGCTCGATAAAGCGCATGCTGCAGGCATCAAAATTATCCTAGATGGGGTATTCAACCATTGTGGCCGTGGATTTTGGCCATTCCATCATGTGCTTGAAAACGGCGCAGACTCGCCCTACCGCGAATGGTTTTACATTGATTCCTTTCCGTTGTCCCCCTACGATGACACCCAGCCTGCCGGCTATGCGAGCTGGCAGAATATCCGGGCGCTCCCCAAGCTCAATGTTGCGTATCAGCCGGTCCGGCAATTTTTGCTTGATGTGGCCGTCTACTGGATTAAATTCGGTATTGATGGCTGGCGCCTCGACGTGCCCAACGAAATCACCGATCACTCGTTTTGGCGTGACTTCCGTGTGGCAGTCAAGCGCGCCAACCCCGACGCCTATATCGTCGGAGAAATCTGGGATGATGCCACACCGTGGCTTGATGGCACGCAGTTTGATGCGGTGATGAATTATCCGGTACGCACACTCATGGTCGATTTTTTTGCCAAACGAGACATCGGTGTGCATGCGTTTACTGCAGGTATTGAGCACGAACTACAGCGCTATGCACGTGACCACGTGCAGACTGCGTTCAACGTCATGAGTAGCCACGATACAGAACGATTTCTCACATTAGCCCAAGGTAACGTTGAACAACTCAAAACCGCAATGCTCTTTGTGATGACGTATGTTGGTGCCCCGTGTATCTACTACGGCGACGAAATCGGTCTCAAGGGGGGCAATGACCCGTTGAACCGGGCAGCCTTTGATTGGAACGTACAGCATTGGAATCAAGGTTTGCGTGAGTGGGTACGTACGTGTGTCGCATTGCGTCAGCGTTTTGCTGCACTGCGTCAAGGGCGCCTGATGTTGATTCATGCCCGCGAAAGTGGCCGTACCCTCGCATATGCACGCATGCTCGACCGCGAAATCCTGGTGGTGGCACTCAACGCCAGTGACGATGATGCTGCCCTCGACATATTGCTCAGCGGTCTCGGCATTGACGACGAAATGCTGCTCCACGACCAGCTGAGTGCGTGGAGTTACGTGGTCACCAACCAACGCATCCAGCGTGTCAAAGTCCCTGCACATGGTGGCGCAGTCTTGTTGGTGGCACGGCGTTAGCGTTCGATGCCAATGACGTGCCGAATATCACTGACGCCATCGCGCCGCATCAGACCAGCTAGCGCCCACGACAAGTGTGCCGCAATGGCTGGTCCATAGTAGACCATGGCAGTGTAGAGCTGTACCAGGCTGGCCCCGGCTTTCAGGCGCGTATATACATCTGCTGCTGTGCTGATTCCACCCACACTGATGATCGGGATCCGCCCGTCGGTGAGGCGTGCCACATGGCGCAACGTGGTCAGGGCAGCGTCGCGCAAGGGTGCTCCACTCAATCCACCGGTTTCAGCAGCCAAGGGACTGGTCAGACTCGCTGGGCGAGCTACTGTGGTATTGGTGGCGATGATGCCGGTAATTCCAGCATCAAGTGCCGTCTCAACGACTTGCGTCAGTTGTGCCACACTTTCGTCGGGTGATATTTTGAGAAAAATCGGGCGCTGCCACTGGTTGGCATCACGCAGGACCGTCAAAAGCTCGTGCAGCGCGTGTGTTTCGTGGAGCTGGCGTAGCCCAGGGGTGTTGGGAGACGAAATGTTGACGGCCACGTAGTCAGCAAGCGGTGCAAGCCGTTGGAATGCGGCGAGATAGTCACTTGTGGCCTGTGCCAGCTCGGTGTCGCGGTTTTTGCCAATGTTGATCCCGATCGGTAATGAGAGTGGGCGTTGTGCCAGGCGCGCGGCGACCACATCCATACCCGCACTGTTAAACCCCATGCGATTGATCAGCCCCGCATCAGCAGGCAAGCGAAACATGCGCGGTTTGGGATTGCCGTCTTGAGGGCGTGGCGTGACAGTGCCTACCTCGATGTGACTAAAGCCGAGCAACGCCATGCCATGTGTCAGGTCAGCGTGTTTGTCAAAGCCGGCCGCCAGCCCAATCGGGTGGGCAAAGGTCATGCCGGCAATCTGTTGGCTCAACCCCTGCGTGGCTGGGCGAAAGATGCCCCGCATCATGGCCGCCATGCCCGGTGTGCGACTCGCCATGCGTAGCAACGCCGCTGTGCGCTCATGAGCGACTTCTGCATCCATCGAAAAAAGCGCATTACGCAACAGCGGATAAAGCATAGTACCCCCACTCGTAGAAATCCTATTTGTGGGAATTATACGCACATTTTGACCAATCATGCTATTTAGCGTTGACATTGTGTGCGCCATAGCGTACAATGCAAAGCACGTCGGGGCGTGGCTCAGCCTGGTAGAGCGCACGGTTTGGGACCGTGAGGTCGTGGGTTCGAATCCCTCCGCCCCGACCAATCAGCAAAATCTGCGCACATTGCGCAGGTTTTTTTGTTGGCTTTTTTTCGTGAAAACCATGCAATGGTGACTTGTGTGTGCATGTGCGACATGTCGGCGGGTGTGTACCAACACGCGTCATCCACATGCCACCAGACACCGATTGCTCCCCCGTGTGCAGTATGCGGTGCGGTTGCGCATACCGTCAGCGGGGCGCATGTGTGCACAATGCACGGCACTTGCTACCATGATTACCACCACACGCACCGGATTCGCAGCAGTGTGGCGAGATGCCAATACCAACCTATTTGTGATTCTGCCATGTGTGCATTGTCATCAGTTCATGATTGATGTACATCCAGACTACGTCCATCACACGCAGGTGATGTTGAGTTAAGATGTGGTGGTGCTGTTAGCGCTCCTGATGCTGTATCACGACTGGTGGTAGAAACAACTGGTATGGGAGTCTGTTTGACTGCGAAACAAAAGTACGTGCTAGGACGTCATGGTGGTGTGCGGTTTCATGCAGTGCTCATCGAGTTGTAATCTGTTGCCTACTTGACAGATTTTTTACTATCGTTTTATACTAAATTTTACACCGCACTCTTAGGTGCGGCTCTTTATCGCCTCGAGGAAGCGTACGACGAGTCTGAGTGGATTGATGCGGCGAGCGTAAGCACGCCGCCTTCATA
>JBKCGB010000061.1:0-4807 GCA_046303375.1 Roseiflexaceae bacterium | reverse complement strand
GTGCTACAGACGTTGCATGCACATCCACACATTGTCACACTCAGTAATGAATGGGTGGCTGATGAGGGTGTGGTAACTGACCTGCAGCAACGGCTGCTCAAAGCAATCGACAGCTACACGGCACGTTACCCACTGCGCATTGGCATGCCCCGTGAAGAACTGCGCCGCCGCCTCGATGTCCCAACCCCAGCCTTTGATGTACTCATGCCGCATTGGCACCAGCTGATTGAGCCCTGTGGCGATGGTCTTGTCCGGCGCTGTGGCTACCAGGTCCAATTGCCTGATGCGACGCAACGTGTGGTACAGACAACACTCGCACAACTCGCTGCACACCCATATGCTCCACCGGCCATCGCTATTGACCGCGAGTTGCTTGTGTTTTTGCAGATGAGTGGCGCGGTGGTCGAAATCGCTGATGGCATGGTGTTGCACCGCACTGCTTGGCAGGCGATTGTGGCGTGGGTATTCACTACGATAGACACCACGGGGAGTGTGAGTGTGGCACAGGTGCGTGATCAGTTTGATACCTCGCGCAAATATGCCCTCGCTATCCTTGAATATATGGATGCCAAACAAATGACCCGCCGCCACGCCGATGTGCGTGTGCGTGCATGAGCACAAGATGAGGTGATCGCGATGCCCAAAAAATCTTCCCGCCCGTGGCTGTGGGCCGTATGGCTCGGCATCGGTGTCGTTGTGGTGCGGGCGGGGGCGGCTTTTTTTGCGCACCGTGAACGCCAAACACCAACCCAGATGATTGACTGGCAGATGGCACAACGCACGGCGAGTCACCTATTGCCAGCCACAGCCCACACCAATCAACAGACGTATCAAACGCTCGTCGATACGGTGGCACCGGCAGTTGCCGCCTTGACTCAACTGCACGTGCCGCCCAGTGCGCTCCGGGTGCGTGTGGTCGATCAACAAGGGTGGGCGCATGCCAACATCCACGCATTTGCCCGCATGCTCCAACCGCTTGAGCCCGTGTACCAGAGTATGGTGCAACACGATACGAGCGATTGGGGCTTATCAGCACGCCATCTCAATGGGAAAGTGGCCGGTATTCAGAGCGGTGCCCTGTTGAGTTGGCTGGCAGGGCGTGTGCTCGGACAGTATGATGTGGCGTTTATGCACGATGATGGCCCAGGCGAGTTACTTCTCGTTGAGCCCAATATGATGCGTCTCGCTGCCGAACAACAGGTGGATATACAAGCGCTCCGTGAATGGATTGTCATCCACGAAGTATCACACGTCTTTCAGTTCGAAGGGGTGCCGTGGTTGCGCCCCCATTTACGCAGTCTACTGGACCGCGTATTGGCGACAATGGCCGAACACCTGCGCCAACCAGCTGGCGGTATCCCGCACGTACTCCAACGTGTGCTCCGCACCGATGGTGCTGCTGGTCATTGGCTGGAATGGATTTTGACTGACACGCAACGCCAAGTCTTCGATGAAATGCAGGCTGTCATGTCACTCATCGAAGGGCACTCAAATTACGTGATGAATCATCTTGGTGCCCAGCGTATCCCCGCTTTTGCCACACTCCACCAACGCCTCAGCCAACGCCAAGCAACCCGCCCCGCTCTCGATCAACTCGTGTTGCAACTGACTGGTATGCAGGTCAAAATGGAACAATACCAACAGGGCGAGGTATTTATTAATGCCATTGTGGCAGCTGGTGGTCCGGCACTGCTCAACCTGCTCTGGCAATCTGCATCACATATTCCTACCCGTGCCGAGTTGCGTCAGCCCGCACATTGGGTACAGCGAGTTACTGGTCAGGAGCTCCATTGAGAATGACAATGCGGCGTACCGCATCGAGCACTTGCAGGGCGGTGAGATTACGTTGATTGTAGCCGTAGCGTAACCCCTCTTGACTGAAATCTGCACTTTGTGTCGTGCGGTACGTGTTGGGGTGAATACGATCAACCGACAACCCGTTGTCGATGAGTTCTGGTGATTGCAGCGCCAACCAGTAGTTCCATAGGGGCAATCGTTTGGCTGCCGCCATCCTGATGATGATGGCGTTGTAGCGTACCACGCGTGCGTTGTAGACCGGGTTATCGAGGCGTGGTGGAATAGTACTCAAGACGGGAATCACGCCTTGCGCGATCGTGTACTCCACCACGTCTGCGTAACTATTCTCAAAATCGCTAATATTGCCATAGGTCACATCGTTACTCCCAAACATAATCAGTGCAATACTCGGTCGTTTGAGCCTAAGTTCACATGCGATTGGCGTGTTGAACGGCTCGCGGCATGACCCCTGGTAGCGCATCATCAAAAAATCGCTAAATAGGGCGTAATATGCACTCCATCCTGGTTGTGCACTCGGACTCAACGCATTAAATGAATTCGACACGTTACACCAACCCGTGCCATAGGTGTCCATGAATGTATGCTGCCGAAAGTATGTCACGGTGTCGTATAGGCTGTGATAATTGGCCAAGTTTTCACCATTACAGCCGATATCCTGTAAAAAATGTGTCGACGCAGTAATGCTATCCCCGATTTTTGCGAATACACGGGGGTTGTTACGCCGTGCAATGCCGCGTTGCAATATTTCACGCAGATATGCCTTGTCTGCACTCGTAATCTGCGGAATAATCGGCACACGCTCAACGGGCGTAGACGTAGGCGTCACGGTGTAGGTCGCACTCGCAGTGCGTGTACGTGATGCAGTTCTTGTCAATGTCGTGGTACGTGTCTTGGTCATTGTTGCGGTAGCGGTAGCGGTACGTGATGCCGTCTGCGTACGAGAAGCGGTGTATGTGCTCCGTGTATTGCTCGGTGTACTTGTCTGTGACGCTGTGCGCGTACTGCTGGACGTAGGCGTATGGCTGGCCGTGTGACTAGCAGTTGCGGTACGGGATGCTGTCTGCGTACGAGAAGCGGTATGGGTGCTGCGTGTGGTGCTCGGTGTATGCGTAGGCGAAATCGTGCGAGTGCGACTGGTTGTCAAGGTAACACTTGCTGTACGTGTCCATGACCGCGTACGTGTAGAGGTACGGGTCCGTGAGGAGGTCGGTGTATTGTGTGCCGGCGTATGTGTTGGTGTACTACTTGGCATATCGTCTGGCGGGGTAATTGTGGCGCTATCAATGAGTGCTGCATACGCACCAGGGAACCCACCACTGCCACGTCGCATATTCAAGAAATCACGGGTGGTCGCATCATTTGGTCGTGCGAGTGGTGCTAATGGGATGAGTGGGCGATTATCAGGCAGGGAAGGAATACTGACAGCGACGGGTACTTCCTGTTCTAGACGCCAATTATCGTTTACCGGATCAACAAATGTAACGGCTGTCGTATTGACCCGATTATCAGCGCGGAGCTGTGTCGTGTTGCAGGTCGGATTGGTACCCATACACCCACTATTTATCTCGATGCCGAGTGGCAGTGTTGTGTCGCCATTCCAAAAAACATTTCCGACGATCTGCAAGTTCTCGTCAGCACGACTCGGGGCAGGTATGCCACTATATATGCTAGGAGTGACTGCCGGTGCCACTGCAAGGTGAGCTTGGTTTTGTGTGGTCTGTGGGTTGACAATCAGATTGTTGTAAATAAAAATGTTCCGATTGGGAATGGCTTCACCACTGCTCTCCGTATTTCTGGTCCCCCACCCACGGCGAGCCAGTTGCGCACTACAACTGGGGACTCCCTGACTGATGATACCCGCACAGGTACGTTGGGCATGCCCCACTGCGAGTGCCGTGTGCGTACCGCCTATATCGTAGAGCGTATTGAATGCGACTACCGTGTTGTATGCGCCATAGATACCGATGCCGGCATCGGTCGTTGCAGTGATGATATTGTTTGCCACGGTCACGTCATAGGCTTCGTAGTGAATCCATGGGCTGCGCATGCTTTCGAGCGTACTACGTGGTCCGGTGACGACACCGTATGTGCCACAGGCTGTCAGTGTATTGGTTTCGATGCGAATGCTAGCACTCCCTGATTGGAGTTGGATACAGGCCTCGGCTGATTGCGTCACTCGGGTCTGTTGGATATGACTATCATAGACCGCACGCAATGTAATCCCTGTTGTGTCACTCGCATGAATCACACTGTCTTCGATGTAGGTATGGTGTGATTGTGCCACGACAATGCCGCCACCATCAAAGCGACTCGTAGTGACGAGCAGATGGTGACAGTCGATGCAACTCAGTGCTGGCGTGCTTGTGACTACAACGGTGATATCACGGATGTAGACATATGCGACGTATGCCAAATTGATGGGTTGCGTAACTGTCACCGTATTGGGCGTGGCCGCAACGATTTCGATGGGATACTGTGCTGTGCCGGTACGTTGAGTAAACAGTGCTGGAACGTGTGTTGCATCGTAGCTACCGGGTTGCAGGAGAATCCGATAGCCGGTTTGCGTGAGTGGCTGTGTGGCAGGGATCCGTTCCCATGCTGTGCCAAGATGTTGGACGGCAGTGGCGGGCGTCAGCCCATCTGCACTATCATTACCATGCAGCGGATCAACCCAAATATCGGTGTATTGTGGCGCCCCTGTATCATAGTAGCGTTGATCGTGTTGTGCATCCACCAGCTGCACATGCATTACCACCAAGACGATAATGCATAACAGTACTGCTACATGGTACAGCCGAAACGAATGACGAAGCATGCGATACTAGCACCTACAAGCGGATTTACTGTATTGTATATGGTTAATACAGGAGGAGTATACCCGATAAGATGACAATTTCATTGAAATTTATAAACTGTTTGGATGCAAAATGTTGTTAACAACGTCGATTCCTGCTGATGTCCACCAGCAAATCATGCGTGTCACGAATCA
>JBKCGB010000060.1:0-4066 GCA_046303375.1 Roseiflexaceae bacterium | reverse complement strand
CGCGACCTGCACGTGGTCGCGTATGACTTTGGCATCAAGCACCACATCCTGCGCCTGATGGCCGAGCGCGGCATCCGCATCACGGTGGTACCCGCCAAAACCCCTGCCAGCGACGTGCTGGCCCTCAAGCCGGATGGCGTCTTTTTGTCCAATGGCCCTGGCGACCCGGCCATGGTGACCTACGGCATTGCGGCCACCAAAGAATTGTTGGGCAAAGTACCGTTGTTTGGCATTTGTCTGGGGCACCAAATCCTCGGTTTGGCGTTGGGTGGCAGCACCTACAAGTTGTCGTTTGGCCATCACGGCGCTAATCAGCCCGTCAAAGCCTTTGGACGCGTCGAAATCTCGAGCCACAACCATGGCTTCGCCGTCGATGCCAACTCACTGCCGACGGGATCGGGCGTGACGCATGTCAACCTCAACGACCAGTGTGTGGAGGGGCTCGAAGCACCGGCGCTCAAGGCGTTTAGTGTGCAGTACCACCCCGAAGCCGCACCTGGCCCGCACGACGCCGCCTATTTGTTCGACCGCTTTGTGCAGTTGATGGAAGGAAAGTAAACAGCGATGCCGAAGCGTACCGACATCAAAAGCATTTTGATTATTGGCTCGGGTCCGATTGTGATCGGCCAAGCCTGTGAATTCGACTACTCGGGCGTGCAGGCCTGTAAAGTGCTGCGCCGCGAGGGCTACCGCGTCATTTTGGTCAATTCCAATCCGGCCACCATCATGACTGACCCGCAGTTTGCGGATGCCACGTATATCGAGCCACTGACCCCCGAGGCGGTCGAACAAATTCTCATCAAAGAAAAGCCGGATGCGATTTTGCCCACGGTGGGCGGCCAAACGGGCCTCAATTTGGCGATGAAACTGCACGAATTGGGGATTTTGGACAAATACAACGTGCAACTCATCGGTGCCACCCCCAAGGCGATTGCCCTGGCCGAAGACCGCGAGCTCTTTAAACAGGCCATGCTGCAAATCGGGCTGGGCGTGCCACTCGGCGAGACAGTCACCACGGTGGAACGGGCCGTCGAAGTGGGTACGGCCATCGGTTACCCGGTGCTGATCCGCCCGTCGTTTACGCTCGGTGGCAGTGGTGGTGGGATTGCCTATGATGAAACACAGCTACGCGAGATTTCTGAGCGTGGCTTGCGCGCCTCGCCGGTGACGCAAGTGCTCATCGAGCAATCGGTGATCGGCTGGAAGGAATACGAGCTCGAGGTGATGCGCGACCGCGCCGATAATTTTGTGGTCGTCTGTACCATCGAAAACCTCGATGCCATGGGCGTGCATACGGGTGACTCCATCACCGTGGCGCCGGCAATGACCCTCACCGACCGCGAGCTACAACGCCTGCGCGAAATGGCCAAAATGGTGATTCGTACGGTAGGCGTGGAGACGGGCGGTTCCAACATCCAGTTCTCGGTGGATCCCAAGACGGGGACGCCGTTTGTGATTGAAATGAATCCGCGCGTCAGTCGCTCGTCGGCACTGGCATCCAAGGCGACAGGCTTCCCCATCGCCAAAATCGCCGCCTTGCTGGCGGTGGGGTATACGCTGGACGAAATCCCCAACGACATCACCAAACTCACACCGGCGTCGTTCGAGCCGAGTCTCGACTATGTGGTGGTCAAAGTACCGCGCTGGGCCTTTGAAAAGTTCCCTGGCGTGAACCCGGTGCTGGGCCCGCAGATGAAGAGCGTGGGCGAAGTGATGGCGATTGGTGGCACCTTTGCCGAAGCCTTCCAGAAGGCTATGCGTGGCCTCGAAATCGGTGCCACCGGCTTTGTGGGCAGCAACCAGGTCAAAGTGGTGGGTGATGACGACATCAGTATTCCTACGCCACGGCGTATTTTCCGTGTGTGTGACGAAATCCGTGCCGGCGCCAGCCTGGAGTCGATTTGTGAGCGCACCGGCTATGATCCGTGGTTTGTGGAGCAGTTCCAAATCATTGTGGCGATTGAAACCGAGCTCCGGGCGCATGCACTGACGACGTTGCCCGATGACGTACTGTTTACTGCCAAGGAATACGGCTTTTCGGACCCACAAATGGCTGGCCTTTTGTCAGATAAACCGACCGCAATGCAGGTGCGTGCCCACCGCAAACAACACAAAATCGTGCCCGTCTACCGCAAGATCGACACGTGTGCGGCCGAATTTGCCGCAGCCACGCCCTATTTTTATAGTACGTATAGCCGTCAACCAGGCAGTGATGAAGCGGACGTGACCAATCGTGCCAAAGCCATGATTATTGGTGGTGGTCCCAACCGTATCGGTCAAGGGATTGAGTTCGACTACTGTTGTGTGCATGCCTGTTTTGCCTTGCGCGACATGGGCATTGAGACCATCATGATCAACTGTAATCCCGAGACGGTGTCGACGGACTACGACACGGCCGACCGTCTGTACTTCGAGCCGTTGACGCTCGAAGACGTGCTCAACATCTACGACCGCGAGGCCGGGGCAGACTTTGGGCCGGCGGTGCGCAGTGTGCCGGCGCTGGTGCAGTTTGGTGGGCAGACGCCGTTGAACCTGGCGCACGGCCTCGAAAACGCCGGTGTGCCCATCTGGGGCACGTCGCCCGATGCCATCGATTTGGCCGAAGAGCGTGGCCGCTTTGGCGACCTATTGCGGAGCCTGTCGATTGAGCAGCCGCCCAGCGGCATGGCTTCGACGCTGGCCGAGGCACGTGCTATCGTGCAACGCATCGGTTACCCTGTATTGGTGCGCCCCAGCTACGTGCTGGGTGGGCGCGCCATGGCCATCGCCTATGACGACGAGAGCTTTGAGCGTTTTATTGCCGAAGCCACGGTGGTGAGTGCGGGCGCACCCGTGCTGATTGACAAATATCTCGAAGATGCCTTTGAGGTGGATGTGGACGCCATCGGTGATGGCGAGCGCATGGTGGTGGCTGGCATCATGGAGCACGTCGAAGAAGCCGGTGTGCATTCGGGTGATTCGGCCATGGTGTTACCCCCCTACAAAATCAGCGCCTACCACATCGATGCCATTCGTGACATCACCATGCGCATCGGCCTGGCGCTCAACGTCAAGGGCATGATGAACGTGCAGTACGCCATCAAAGACGAGATTGTGTACGTCATCGAAGTCAACCCGCGTTCGTCGCGTACGGTGCCCTTTATCGCTAAGGCCACCGGCTATCCGTTGGCGCGTTTGGCGGCACAGGTGGCTGCGGGCAAAACGTTGCGCGAGCTGGACTTTGTTGAGGAACCCAAGGTCGATGGCTTTTTTGTCAAAGAAGCCGTTTTGCCCTTCGACAAGTTTCCTGGCGCTACCATCATGCTCAGTCCAGAGATGCGTTCAACGGGTGAGGTGATGGGGCATGCCTCCAACTTCGGCTTGGCCTTTGCCAAGGCCGAGATGGGTGCCAATCAGCGCATCCCCACCAAGGGTGGCGCGCTATTGACGGTCAATGACAACGACAAAAATGCGATTATTCGCATCGGGCGTGATTTGATTCAGCTGGGCTTTACGCTGTATGCCACCAAGGGTACGGCTGACATGTTGAGTGGTGCCGGTTTGGCCGTCAATGTGGTCAACAAAATTGCTGATGGCTCACCGCACACGGCTGATTTGTTGGCACAGGGCAAGGTGCAGCTAGTGATTAGCACGCCGCTCGGGCAACAGGCCTACAGCGACGGGCAAGCCCTGCGCACGGCGGCGATTCGCTATGGCGTGATGCTGGTGACGACACTCACGGGAGCAGCTGCCACCGTCGCTGGGATTCGTGAGCTGCAGCGGCGTAGCCTGACGGTGCGTTCGTTGCAGGATCATTATGGCATGGCAAAGGGACAGTAGGCATGACCACAGCACGGGCACAGCTGATATCACTCGAACACGTGGTCACTCTCTTGGCAGCGGTGACGCCAGCGGTACTCCGGCGTGCAGAGACCCTGTGTCGTGCGGGTGAGGTGACGGTTGCGCAAATGACGCCCAACAGTGCTGATATCCAGGTGCGAGACAATCAGCAGCTCCGCCATGTCACGGTGATGCTGATTGCGGGGCGTTTGACCACACTGTGTGAATGTGCCCAGCGTGATGATGG
>JBKCGB010000059.1:0-27203 GCA_046303375.1 Roseiflexaceae bacterium | reverse complement strand
GGCTGATTGTCGCCACCACGCCGTTCGTCGCGGCCACCTGGTGCATCCCCCTGATTGCGCCGACGTTCGGGTGGCAGCGATGGCCGGTCACCTTGGGGGCGTGGCGGGCGAGTATCGGTGCTAGGGCGTTGCTGTGCATAGGGGCGATCGCCTTGGGGGCGCGGGGGACGATTGTCGCCACCGCGCCGTTCGTCACTACGGCCACCACTGTGGTCAGGGCGTGGCGGGCGGTTGTCGCCACCGCGCCGCTCGAAATTCCCACGCGGGCCACCCGGGTTGCCGTGTGGTGGGCGCTGGCGCACCGCCGCACCCACATCATCGGTGCGTGCGTGGTCGTCCGGCTTGTCTTCGAGTGCCGCCAAGGCAGCCAACATATCCGATGATTCAAATTCTTCACGCAGCAGGCGGCGTTCGCCACGATTGCGCTCACGCGACACCGGCGTCACCCCTTCGGCGGTACGAGCACGGGCCTGACTGGCGACTTCAGCGGTTGTTTCTTGGATGATTTCGGGGCTGAACTCTTCTTGGATACCACTACTCGCCAGGAGTACCGTCACCGTGCCCCGCAACACGTTGACGACCACGACTTCGCCGGGACCTTCGGGAGTTTGCACCCACATGCCACGACGTGGTAGCTCGGCTTTCATCTCGATGTATTGCTCGTGCTCATAGGCCAGACAGCAGAGCAAGCGCCCACACACACCACTGATTTTGCTGGGGTTGAGTGGCAGGTCTTGGTCTTTGGCCATTTTGATGGAGACACGGGCATAATCGGGCAGAAACGAGGCACAGCACAAAATGCGGCCGCATGGACCGATACCGCCGAGGAGCTTGGCTTCGTCACGCGGACCGATTTGGCGTAATTCGATGCGGGTGCGGAACGTGCGTGCCAAATCGCGCACCAAATTACGGAAGTCGACCCGTTTATCGGCAGTAAAGTAAAACGTCAGCCGTGATCCATCAAAGCTGTATTCGGCTTTGACGAGTCCCATGGGGAGTTGATGTTCGTCGATTTTTTCTTGGCACCGACGCAACAACTCCTCTTGGCGACTGTTGAGCTGCTTCCAGCGGATGTCGTCTTCGTCGGTGGCTGGGCGAATCACCGGCTTGAGTTCACCAACAATCACTGATTCATCGACTTCGTGGGGCAACTCGGCGACTCGCGCCATTTCGAGACCACGCGCTGTTTCGACGATGACATACTGTCCTTGTGTTATGTCACTGACGCGTGCTGGATCGAAATAGTATGTTTTTCCGGAATCCTTGAAGCGGATACCGACAACAGTTGGCATAATCGTACCCTTTACACAAACCACACCACGGCAATGCACATTGCTTGACTTCACACAGTCTTGCCATTTGAAAGGTGTGCCTTATTGTAACATAACTCTACATACTCCCCGTGGCATTGCATGAAATGAATACTTGGCATACGGCATTGACGAGGAGGAATGCAGAAAACGCTCTATGCAAATCAGCAATGTTGTGCTATAGTGGGGGCGTTCGACCGTTTGCGCTCTTCTTTGATGAATCAAAATACACGGTCATTTGACGTTTCGTAAATTTTATAGTATCATTGTATTTCGCTGTACACACAGCGCTGATTGTGCATTTGTGTCAGCAAGCGAGCACGATGAATGGCATAACTTACAACTACCAGGCGATGCGTCCCTGAGACGCCCGAGAAAGCCGGGTAGGGTCTTTTTTGCGTTGTAGTGCGATTTGTTCCTTTCGTCACTGGTTACCGCCACATAAAGCGAGGTTTCCATGTCTGTCAAGCGTCGTCATGTCGCCCTCCCGCCACTGGTGTTACCCAACACCCCTTCAAGTGAAAAGATTGCACGGCACACCTTTGGCCAAGAGCGCGATGCCATCGATGTCCCCAATCTCATTGAAACACAAATGCGCAGTTTCGAGTGGTTCCGCACCGAGGGGCTCAAAGATCTCTTCCGCGAGATTTCGCCGATTACTGACTTTACTGGTAAGAATCTTGAGTTGACCTTTGGCGATTTTCATTTTGGCGAGCCGCGCCATACTGAGCACGAATGTCGCGAGCTCGACTTGACGTTTTCGGCACCGTTGCGTGTCAACGTGCAGTTGCGCATTTTTAGTACTGGCGAAATCAAAGTCAGTGACACATTTTTAGGTGACTTCCCACTGATGACCGAAAACGGCACCTTTGTCATCAACGGAGCCGAGCGTGTAGTCGTATCACAGTTGATTCGTTCGCCGGGTGTGTATTTCAGTGCCGAAGAAGACAGCAACACTGGGCGCAAATTGCATTCAGCCAAGCTCATTCCCAATCGTGGTGCATGGCTCGAATTCGAGACCAGTAAGCGTGATATTGTTTCTGTCAAAGTTGACCGCAAGCGCAAAATGCCGGTGACGGTGTTGTTGCGTGCGATTTCGGCATGGCAAGAAACCGGGCTCAACACCGGGCATTGGTGCGAAGACAACGAGCTCGCGAATTACGGTCATACCGAGAGTATTCTCGAGTATTTCGACCCCATCGAGCAGGCATTTGAGCACAAGTTCATTCGTGCCACGCTCGAAAAGGACAACATGCGCAACGCCAAGGAAGCGTTGATCGAGCTCTACAAGCGCTTGCGTCCCGGTGACCCACCCACGCTCGAAAACGCCCGAAATCTGCTCGAGCAGTATTTCTTTAGCGAGCGGCGCTACGACTTGGCCAAAGTGGGGCGCTACAAGCTCAACAAGAACCTTTATGAGCGTAATGGTGACATGAACCCACCAAGTGGCGATACACGCGTCTTGTTAAAGCGTGATATTTTCCGCATTGTGGAGCGTATCATCAATCTCAACAACAAAGACAAGCGCTTCCGCGCAGACGACATCGATCATTTGGGCAACCGCCGTGTACGCACCGTGGGTGAGCTCATCCAGCAACAGTTCCGCGTCGGGTTGTTGCGCATGGAGCGTGTCATCAAAGACCGCATGGGACAAGTCGAAGCCGAGAGTGCCACCCCCAACAACCTGATCAACATCCGCCCCGTCTTGGCGGCCATCCGTGAGTGGTTTGGTGGCTCTCAGCTTTCACAATTCATGGACCAAACCAACCCTCTCGCTGAGCTCACCAACAAGCGCCGTTTGTCGGCCTTGGGACCGGGTGGGTTGAGCCGTGACCGTGCCGGCTTCGAAGTCCGCGACGTGCACCATTCACACTACGGGCGCATCTGCCCGGTTGAGACCCCCGAAGGTCCCAACATCGGCTTGATTGGTACGATGTCGACGTATGCACGCGTCAACGAAATGGGCTTCCTCGAGACACCGTATCGGCGCGTCTACCGCGAATTGCCCACGGCTGCTGGCATCCTCGAAGATGCCAAAGAGGGTCGCAAATCGGATGGGCCGGTGGTGGCAATCCACGATTATCGTCACCTGACGAATGGTGAGTTGCTGTTGGCTGCGGGGACAGTGCTCAGTGGTACAGTTTCTCACACGAGCGACAACAATAAACAGCGCTTGAAGGACAAGATCAGTGCAGAACAACGCACGATTCGCGGTCAGGAAGAACAACTCACTAAACTGCGCGAACAGAAACGCCAGAAAGCATCACACCTCGAGAGCGTTCAATCTAAATTATCAAGCGAGGAATCTCAGCTTGACATGCTTCAACACGCATTATCAGCTGTAGCCACTCTACGTGGCGAGGCCGAGCGTATCGCAAAACACAATGGGCGTACCCCTGAGGGATCTATTCAATACAACGGAGCTGAAATTGTCAGCGAAACTGAAGCAGTTAATGCGTTCAATCATACGCTAAAACTGTATATGATTGATCTGTTAGATGTGAACGACAGCCGTGGCATCGCACGTGTGATAGACGAAATCATCAAACGTGCAGGACAGTTACCTGAGGGCGCAATTACCTTCCAAGACAAGGTCGTTGTGCAAGAGGGTACCAAAGTTGATGTATCTCGCGACTTACACGCACTAGCAAAACAGGTAAGTGGCGATCAAGAGAACGTAAATCAGTTGCAGAGCATCGCGCGTGTGATAGACGAAATCATCAAACGTACAGGCCAGTTGCCTGAAGGCGCAATTACCTTCCAAGACAAGGTCGTTGTGCAAGAGGGTACCAAAGTTGATGTATCTCGCGACTTAGTAAAACTCGCTAATGCGTACACGTCATGGCGTGACACGCAACTCAATGCATCCCAAGCTGCTTGTAAGACACGTATTGATGATCTTAAACAGGAAGAGACTACATATCAAACGAGGATTGCTGAGTTAAGTCAGGAAGAAATAGACTACACCAACAGAATCAAATCGACGGAAAGCGACGTTGCTAAACATGAAAGTGAGCTACAACGCGCCAAACCTACTGAAGATAAAACACAATTGGACATGGAAATGAAGAGTGTGCTGATTTCTACAGCCGCCACGTTCTTCACCGGCCAGCGCTTACGCGAAGACGTCGTCAATCCCAAGACGGGTAAGACGATTGGTGAGGCCGGTCAAGACATCACTGCCAAAATGGCCGCAGAGATTGCTGCATTGCCGTTACGGGTAGTGCAGGTAATGCCTGTGGTATCACGCGATGTTATCTATCTCACCGCCGACATGGAAGAGATATACACCATTGCGCAGGCGAATGTGCCCATGGATGAGATGGGGCGTATCACCGATGAAATCGTATCGTGTCGTAAACACGGCGAATTCGTGGATGCACGCACCATTGAAATCGATTACATGGACGTATCACCCAAGCAGGTGGTCAGCGTCTCGACGGCGCTCATCCCCTTCCTCGAGCATGATGACGCCAACCGCGCCTTGATGGGTTCCAACATGCAACGCCAAGCAGTGCCGTTGCTCCGCCCCGATGCCCCCATTGTAGGCACCGGCATCGAGCACTTGGCTGCACGTGATAGTGGGCAGGTCATCGTGGCCAAACATGGCGGGATTGTCGAAAGTGTCACTGGCGACAAAATTGTGATTGTACGCTGTGACGCCAATGGCAACCCACTCCTCGACGACAACCATGCACCCATCCGTGACGAGTACCAGTTGCGCAAGTTTATGCGTTCTAACCAGGACACCTGTATCAATCAGCGCCCCTCGGTGATTAGTGGACAGGTCGTCAAAAAGAACGACGTGATTGTTGATAGTTCGTCCACAGACAACGGTGAGTTGGCACTCGGACAGAACGTGTTGGTTGCCTTTATGCCGTGGGAAGGTGGCAACTTCGAAGACGCCATCCTCGTCAGCGAGCGCTTGGTGCGTGAGGACGTCTTTACCTCGATTCACATCGAACGCTACGAGACCGAAGCCCGCGAAACCAAACTCGGGCCCGAAGAAATCACCCGCGATATTCCCAATGTGGGTCCCGATAGCCTGCGCAACCTCGATGATCGTGGCATCATTTATGTGGGTGCCGAAGTCCATCCCAACGATATCTTGGTAGGCAAAATCACCCCCAAAGGTGAAACTGAACTGACCGCCGAAGAGCGCTTGCTCCGTGCCATCTTTGGTGAAAAGGCACGCGAAGTCAAGGACAGCTCGTTGCGCGTACAAAATGGTGTGCGTGGCAAAGTCATCGGTGTCAAACACTTTGATCGTGATTCCAATGACGATGTGGACTTGGCGGTGGGTGTCAACCAAAAGGTACAGATTTTGCTCTGTCAGAAGCGCAAAATCTCGGCTGGTGACAAAATGGCTGGTCGCCACGGCAACAAGGGTGTGGTCAGCCGCATTCTACCGGTCGAAGACATGCCCTTCCTTGAGGATGGCACACCCGTCGACATCATTCTCAACCCCATCGGTGTACCGAGTCGTATGAACCTCGGGCAAATCCTTGAAACCCATCTCGGCTGGGCTGCAGAGCGCCTCGGGATGCGCATTGCAACACCCGTTTTTGATGGTGCCACCGAAGACGACATCCAAAGCTGGCTGGGGAATGCGGGGCTCCCGCAAGATGGCAAGGTGTGCCTGTTTGATGGTCGCACTGGCTTGCAGTTCCATAACCCGGTCACCGTGGTCTACATCTACATGTTGAAACTTGCCCACTTGGTCGAAGACAAGATTCACGCACGTTCGACTGGTCCCTACAGCTTGGTCACCCAGCAACCGCTCGGTGGGAAAGCCCAGTTCGGTGGACAGCGCTTCGGTGAAATGGAAGTCTGGGCACTCGAAGCCTACGGTGCCGCATACATCTTGCAAGAAATGCTCACCGTCAAGTCAGACGACGTAGTCGGGCGTGTGAAGACCTACGAAGCAATCGTCAAAGGTGTGCCCATCAAGGAAGTGGGCGTACCGGAGTCGTTCAAGGTGCTCATCAAAGAGCTACAGTCACTGGGCTTGTCGGTGGATGTGCTCTCAGACGACGCATTACCGGTACAACTCAACGATGACATGGAAGACCACATACAACTCGACGGGATTAATATTTCTGGCCGTGAGCGCGACGAATAGCAGGGATTGCCCTAGGGAGTACAACCTATGCTTGAGATTAATAACTTTAACTCGATCCGTATCAGCCTAGCATCACCCGAGGCTATTCTGCAGTGGTCATACGGTGAGGTGACCAAGCCTGAGACCATCAACTATCGCACGCTCAAACCAGAGCGCGATGGGCTTTTCTGCGAAAAGATTTTCGGTCCCACCCGCGACTGGGAATGTCACTGCGGCAAATACCGGCGTGTACGCTACCGCGGTGTGGTGTGTGACAAGTGTGGCGTCACCGTGACCCGCTCCAAGGTACGCCGTGAGCGCATGGCGCACATCCAGTTGGCAACGCCGGTCAGCCATATCTGGTTTGTCAAGGGGGCACCGAGTCGCTTGAGTCTGCTCCTCGATATCACGCCGCGCAACCTTGAGCGTGTGCTCTACTTTGCTGCGTATATTGTCACGCATGTGAATGATGAAACACGCGACGAAGTGCGCGTGATGCTCGAACAGATGTATGACAACTTGATTGCCTCACTCGAAAAGGGTGCTGACGACAAGCATGGTCAGATTTCGACGTCACTGACCCATGAATTACAAAAACAAGAAGTTGAGTTCGACACAAGCAACACGGATACGGCCAAACGCCTGCTCCAACAAGAGTACGAAACGTTGCGCCTAACACTCGACGAACGCGAACAAGATGTCACCGAAGAAGAAATCATCTTCCGTGGCCGCTTGTTGGTCGAAGAGGGGCGCAAAATCAGCGAAAGCACGCTCGATCAACTAGATGAGTACTACGAGCAAGAGCTTGCTGCCATCGAAACACAGCATCAAGAAGCCGAACTCATTCGTGGAGCGTCGCGTGAGCAACGTGAACAAGCGGCACGTGATCAGCACAGCCGCATCGATGAAAAACGCGATCGCGACATCGACGATTTGCTCAAGACCAAGAAGAAAAAACTGGACGCACTTGACGCAATTCGCATCAAGCGCATCTTGAGTGAAACCGAATACAGTGAATTGCGCACGTTGATTGATGCAGTCAGTGACTACAACAGCAAAAACGGTGGGCATGATATCCATTTCAACGAGGTGTGTCGTGTCGAAATGGGAGCGAGCGCCATCCGTGGCTTGATTGAACGCACCGTCGATCTCGATGAGCTGGCTGATACCCTGCAACTCGAAATCAATGCATCGCATAACACCCCCAAGCGCAAAAAACTCGCTAAACGCTTGCGCGTCGTCGAGGCCTTCCGCAAGAGTGGCAACAAACCAGAGTGGATGATTATGACGGTACTCCCCGTCATCCCACCCGATCTGCGCCCGATGGTGCAACTCGATGGGGGACGTTTTGCGACATCAGACCTCAACGACCTCTACCGCCGTGTGATTAACCGCAACAATCGCCTCAAGCGCTTGTTGGATATCAATGCACCTGACATCATCGTACGCAACGAAAAGCGCATGCTGCAAGAGGCTGTTGATGCCCTCATCGACAATGGTCGCCGCGGCCGGGCGGTGAGTGGCAAAGGCAAGCATCGCCTCAAGTCACTCAGCGACATGCTCAAAGGCAAGCAGGGGCGCTTCCGCCAGAATTTGCTCGGTAAACGTGTGGACTACTCGGGGCGTTCGGTGATCGTGGTCGGTCCCAACCTCAAGCTCGACCAGTGTGGTTTGCCCAAAAAGATGGCACTTGAGCTCTTCAAGCCGTTCGTGATGCGCCGTTTGGTCGAAAAGGGCACCAGCAACATCAAAGCCGCCAAGAAGTTGGTAGAACGCGTCAAACCCGAAGTCTGGGATGTGCTCGAGGAAGTCATCAAAGACTACTTGGTGTTGCTCAACCGTGCCCCTTCGTTGCACCGTCTATCCATTCAGGCCTTCCAGGCCAACCTGATTGAGGGTTCCGCAATTCAACTGCACCCACTCGTCTGTACCGCTTTTAATGCGGACTTCGACGGCGACCAGATGGCGGTACACGTACCGTTGTCAGTCAAAGCCCAAGAAGAAGCGCGCCTACGCATGTTGTCCAAGTACAACATTTTGTCACCAGCCACAGGCGACCCCATTATCACACCGTCCCAAGACATCGTGCTAGGGTGTTTCTATCTCACCATCGTGCGCGACGGTGCCAAGGGCTCTGGCAAGGTCTTTACGAATAGCAACGAAGCGTTGTTGGCATTTGACAAGGGTGTCGTTGACATCCAAGCCCCCATCTGGGTGCGCATGGATGGCGTGATGTTCCGTGGCGACCGCAATGATCGCCAGATGCGTGAACTCAAACCGGCGCAAAACGGCAAGCCAGCGCAAATCTTACTCGAAACGACGGTCGGTCGCTTGATTTTTAATCAGGAACTGTTGCCACCACTGCAGTACCGCAATCATGAGGTTGTCAAGGATGGTCTCAAAAACATCATCGCTGACTGCTACAAGTGGTACACGTCGAGTGAATATGTGACTGATGCAGAACTCGATACTATCCGCAAGAAGTACCCTAACCGATCCTTTAGCCACGAAGAGTTGTTGCGCTACTACGGCTCAGAGCGCACCGCCGAGCAGGCCGACAAAATCAAATCCGTCGGCTTCCACTATGCGATGCGTGGCGGGATGACTGTCGGCGTACAGGATATCAAAGTCCCCGAAGACAAGCGCCGCTTGCTCGAAGAGGCTGAGAAAGAGCGCCAAGCCATCGAACGCCGCAACGGGCAGGGGATGTACAGCGACAAAGAGCGCTACCGTGCCGTGGTTGAAATCTGGCAGGGTGCCAGCAAAACCATGACCGATTTGGTGCGTACGGCCAATCAAAATCAACCATTTAATCCGGTGTCGATGATGGTGCGATCCAAGGCACGTGGAAATATCAATCAGCTCACCCAGATGGCTGGGATGCGTGGTTTGATGGCTGACCCTACTGGCAAAATCATCGAATTGCCGATTAAATCGAACTTCCGCGAAGGGTTGACTGTGCTCGAATACTTCGTGTCGACCCACGGTGGTCGTAAAGGGTTGGCTGACACCGCCTTGCGTACCGCAGACGCCGGCTATCTGACGCGCCGTCTGATTGACGTAGCCCAAGACAATATTGTCAATGTGGAAGACTGCGGCACTACGGAAAGTCTGCTCATCCACGACCAAGATAACGAAGACGAAAAGCTCGACTGGCGTGTGCCATCGCGCGCCGTCGGTCGTGTGGCCGCACGGAGCATCGTGACCAGCGACGGCGAAATCCTCGTCGAAGCCGGCAAAGAGATTACCGAAGAGGTTGCCAAACTTTTCGACGAAAAGGGCATCAAACACGTCTTTGTGCGTACTCCACTCCACTGCCAAGCCGAATACGGCATCTGCCGACAGTGCTACGGGCGCAACCTGGCGACCGGCAAGTTGGTCGAAATCGGTGAAGCGGTCGGTATCATTGCCGCACAATCAATCGGTGAGCCAGGCACGCAGCTCACGTTGCGTACCTTCCACACCGGTGGTGTGGCGTCAGCCGACGATATCACCCAGGGTCTGCCCCGTATCATCGAAATTTTCGAGGCACGGGTCAAAGAAGCAACGCGTGCGGTACTTGCAGTGCAAGATGGCCGGCTCGAAGTTTTACAA
Source organism: Roseiflexaceae bacterium (assembly GCA_046303375.1). Lineage (GTDB taxonomy): Bacteria > Chloroflexota > Chloroflexia > Chloroflexales > Roseiflexaceae > UBA965. The sequence continues at coordinate 17,198 of JBKCGB010000059.1, read as the reverse complement.
CCAGCCAACAAAGAAGGGCAACGCCACATCAAAATCACCGATGAAGGTGATGTCTTTGATGAGCAAACAATGCCTGAGCACTTTGTGGCAGCGGTCGAACACGGCGCCGAAGTCCACAAAGGCGATATCCTTGCGCGTAGCAACAACGTAGAACTCCGCGAGCAACAAGCGTTGCGTGCCCGTCAACACGGTATCGTCAACGTGTCTGGGCGCTCGATTGCCGTGGTAAGCCACTACTCAGACGCAACGGAAACGGCTGTAGCCCAAAACGCACGGTTGCGCAAAAACGTGAGTGATGGTGGCAAAGTCGTGGCTGGGCAACTCGTCACCGAAGGTTCGGCAGATCCACGTGAAGTGCTCGAAATCCAGGGACGCGATGCGTTGCAAACCTACATGCTCAAAGAAGCCCAGATGGTGTACCGCCCCCAAGGTGTGTATGTCAACGACAAGCACCTCGAAGTCATCATCCGCCAAATGCTGCGCCGCGTACGCATCAATGAATCTGGTGATACACACTACTTGCCCGGCGAACGCGTCGATATCGGTGAATTTGCCCGTGTCAACGCAGAAATCTGGGCCCAAGGGGGGATTCCAGCCACCGCCTCTTCGCTGTTGCTTGGTATTACCCGTGCATCACTCGAAACGGACAGCTTCTTGTCCGCAGCTTCCTTCCAAGAAACGACGCGCGTGCTCACCGAAGCCGCAATTACGGGCAAGGTTGACCATCTGCGTGGTCTCAAAGAAAACGTCGTCATCGGCAAACTCATCCCAGCAGGCACTGGCGTGGAAGCACGCCGCCAGCTGGCCGAAGAGGTGGCCGCACGCAAAGCGGAGCTGGCAAACAAGCAGTCACAAGCTGCTGAACCTGCCGTATCAGACGTGTCTGCTGCCGTGTTGGTCGATGAGTCCGCTGCCGCGTTACAACGCGAAAAGGATGCCGCTACCACCAAGGCACAGGTGGCACCGCGCGCAATTGCAAGTGAAGAAGACCGCATTGCCCTGGATATGCTGCGCAACTTGCAGTCTGATGATAATATCCCCGGAGTCTCCAACATCGATAACGAAGCCGAATAACACTCAGGCACAAACACCCCCCAACCGCGATATGCGGTTGGGGGGTGTTTATTTGGCGTGTGCGACGAAGCACACCACACGCCATCATCCGAGCCTATGTGTACTTTTTGATCACTTCAGCGAATTGGTCTACGCGATGTGGCTCATATGCAACACGTGGCAAATAGCCGATGATATAATCAGCACCTGCAGCCAACAACGACTCAATCTTTGCTTCAACGACATCCGCCGTACCAACCACAATCCCCTTCTTGTATTCTTCGAGTGGGGTCACAGTGCCGTTGTACGCCGTACGTACGGCACGTGTGGCAACTTCTGCATCCTCGCCGGGCGCCAACATAAAGACGTTGATGTTGGTACTTTTGACGATACTGGCATAATCACGCCCCAACGTATCACAATGCGATTTGAGAATGGCCAACTTCTGTGCCACCACCTCAGGATTCCCCCCACCCACATTACACGCTTGCGCATACTGTGCCACCAGCTTGAGCGTCACCTTTTCACCACCGCCACCCAACCACAACGGGATGTGGGGTGTCTGCACACCACGTGGTTCATTAATGGGACCATCGATGGTATAGTGCTTGCCACTATATGATGGCTTTTCCTCTGTCCACATTTTGATGACAATCTCGACTGCCTCGCGAAAAGCACGCATACGCTCTGGGATATCGGGGAAACCGTAGCCGTAGGCACGCCACTCGTGCTCATACCAACCTGCTCCCAACCCACACAACAAGCGCCCTGCACTCATCACATCAATGGTCGAAGCGATTTTCGCCAGCAACGCCGGATTACGGTACCCGTTACAGGTGACCATCTGGCCAATCTTAATGGTGCGCGTATCACGTGCCAACCCGGCCGTGATTGACCAACACTCAAACGTTGTCTCGATTTCTGGGGTGGGCACCGTGTGGAAGTGGTCGTACACCCAGATTGAATCAAAGACGGTGGCTGCTTCGGCACGGCGCGCCACCGCAGTCATTGCCTCGTACTGCGCTATCGGGTTGTCAATTTCTACCAAATCCAGGCGCCAGCCTTGTGGCACAAACACGCCAAACTTCACACTCATGGGACTTGCTCCTTTCTGTGAGTCACCTCTATCATCGCACATTTTTGCAATGATGGTGTAAACAATGTATGCTGGCACACACACAAAAGCCCCCCGCGTATGCGGGGGGCTTGCATGATCTAGAGTTAAGACTACGACAACGTGATATCGCAGGCGCCCGCCACACAGGCCAGCTCTTGCGCAGCGTTGGTCAGGTCGCTTTCTTCGTAGCGCCAGACTTTGCTGAAGTCGATTTCGGGGAATTCGGCGGCTAGGCGCTCGTATTCTTCCTTGTCGATTTCCACATAGGGCATCTGAGCGTAATTGGCGTCATAACTGGGCAAGAATGCCATGCCACCCACTTGCTCGCGGTGCTCCCACACCCACTTCATCACATCAAGCACTTCCTCGGGTTTGTAGGTGATGGTGACTGAGGGATTGTGTTCCGTCCAGAAGAGCTTGTTCTGCAACCAGAACTCACACTGCTGGATGGCACTCACGTCGCCACGGGTAACGGCACCGTCTGGTGACTTCATCGGGAAGTGGACCACCCAGGTGGTCGCATTGTCAACCGTCTGGCCATTCTCGGGGTCCATGGGCACGCCAGCATCGCGCAGCACCTTGAAGATGGGCGAATGCACCGATACACGCACATTGCGCACATAGTAGGGGGCCCAGCGTGGGTGCAAACCACTGGCGCAGTTCAACAGCTGCGACGAGTTTCCACTCGGCTTGACGCAGGTAATCGAGGCTGATTGGTTGATGCCCAGTGCTTTGGCGGTGACACGGTTGACTTCGATGGAAATCTCGCGCAACTGGCGTTTGAACTGCGGATCCTGAGCCGCCTTGCTGTCCATCTGACCAGTGATGTCGACACCCAACAAGCGCTCTTCTTCGCAGTTTTGCTTCCACATGGGGCGCAAGCCGGGGAAGAACGTGGCCATTGATTGGATGCTCCCAATAATGGTGGCAACCTCGACCTTTTCACGCAGTGTGTCAAACGTATCATCGGCACGTGCCACGGCTGCCGTCAAATTACAGAACTGCCACGGGCGCAGGTTGATTTCGCCACACGGGTTAGTGCCAAATTCGGCATCTTTGCGGCGCGCTGGCTTCATCACGTTGGCACCCTCACGATTAAAGATGCCTGGCTCACCACGGCCTGAATCGACCATTTCCATGAACTGATGAATGAATGACTGCTGCGTCAAACCACCAACTGGCCACACAGCCGAGTTATTGGCATTCCAGCGGTGACTGTTTTCGCGCTCAAAATCACCACTCTTGGCCTGCAACATTTCAGTGTCATCGGGATCAAACAGTGCAATCATGGCCGTGCGCCGCACCCCACCCGATACCGCCGCCGTACCCACCACACACATCATGTCGTGTGCGTCGATGGGGCGCAGGAACGACCCCTGCCGTGACAAAATCTTGCGGCGCATGTAGTCGAATGTGCGGCGCAGTGGCTCTGGCCCGGAGGCACGGCCACCCTTGATGCGCAACGGTGCCCCAGCAGCACGCAACAGCGACAAGTCGAAGCGCACATCGCCACCATCCCACCACGTCTGCAACCCGAAACGCATGGCTTCAGCCCACCCCTCGGCAGAGTCCTCAACCACGTAGTGCAATGCGGGAGCACCCGTCTGACGTTTGATACGGGGGAAATTCTCGACGTACTTGCTTTCCACTGAATAGCCAACACCACAGCCCGCCATCGAAATAATCAATGCTTCTACAAATGAATCAATGCTCTCCACTGGCTGATAGCTACAGTTGTAAATCGCAATGTTGTTGCGCTGTGCGGCTGGGCCTGCCATGGCGAGCAAACGCATGGATGGCATCGCACGCATCTCGAGAATGGCAGTGCGTACACGCTCATACGTCTCACGTGGCAAGCGATCACCAGCCAAGCTGTGCAGGTAATCAACTGAACGATCAACTGTCTCGATCCACGTCTCACGACGCCCGAGCTCATAGTTGAATCGTGAGTATTTATCAAAGAACTGGAACTTCTGCAACGGTGTGGGAAAGTATTTGTCTGAGGCTGCAAATGCACTGCGTACATCCTCGGGAACAGGGCGGCGCTCACGCTCTTTGGCACGCTCGGCACGGTACAATATGTAGCGCTTGGCTGCTTCGAACTCACCTGCCGCCTGTAGCACCATTTCGACGATGTCTTGGACTTCTTCGACACTCGGTACCCCTCGTGTGGCCTTGGCTGCTACGATGTTGACAACACGACGGGTTAATTCGTGTACTGGTGTGCTTGGCTCGCGCCCAAAACTTTGAAAACATTTGGTAATCGCATTGTGAATCCGCTCCGGATCAAAATTGACCGTGCGACCATTTCGCTTCACAATCGTAGCCGGCGCCTGTACCGCATCATCATTGTTTGACGATGTTCCACTCACCGATACCGTCTCCTCCAGTGTCATGACCTACCTCCATGCCTTCCGTTACAGTTGCTTCTTGCATTGCTGATTTGTTTGCGCAACATTTCGTATCTAGTGGTAAATTATCCGGTTTTACTACAGTGTGTAGCAGGTTCTCAACGGTTCACATTCTGCAACAGCTATACGAGAGACACAACATATAGTAGCGCAGGCAGGGAAATATCACTAAATAACGTAGATGAATACTATCACATGTTGAAACTGGTGTCAAGTACAAATTACAGGAATATTACAGCAACCTGATATTGCAGTAAATAAACGACGTAAAGTGGTACAAAATATGGAGAGAAACACACCGAAACAGGGAGAGGTTCAGAGGCGTTTTCGCACATATGTGTCATTGTTTTCACTAATAGTTGTAGTACTTGGAAGTATGCATACGGTGGACGAAAGGAGGCACAAAATATTGCTGAAATAATACAGATTTGATGTGGCATTTCATTGACATTCGTATGGGGTTACGGTAACATCAGAGTTACGAATACCAAAGCTCTGCGCAACCAGTGTGGTGTGGAGGTGTGAGTGTGTTTCAGATTATGTTACAAGGAGAAGGCCGTGTTGAAGCAGCAGATGTTGCGCCGAATGGCGATGCTCTTCATTGTCGCCGTAGTTGCTCCATTGATGGCCGCATGTGGTGGCAGTGCCCCCGCAGCCGAGCCCATCAAGGAGACGGTGGTCGTGAAGGAAACCGTCGCACCAATCGTGGAGACAGTGGTTGTCAAGGAAGAAGTGCCAACAGACACTTCATTTACGACGCCACACCCAATCATTGGTGATGTGCGTGTACGCCAGGCAATTGCCTACTGTGTGAATCGTCCCGAGTTGATCAAGTCGGTATACCCATTCTTGACAGAAGAGCAGCAGCAGAATTTGCTGATGGACACCTTCTTGCCCAAGAGCCACTGGGCAGCCGCCAAGGATGTGACCAGCTACGCATTCGACCCCGAAAAGGGCAAAGCATTGTTGAAGGAAGCTGGTTGGGAAGAAGGTGCAAATGTCGAGACGGGCGCTCCGCTCTTCTTGAAGTTCACCACCACCAACGCTGGTTTCCGTCAAACTTGGGCCACGGTGCTTGAGCAGCAGCTCAAGGACAACTGTGGTATCACCATTGCACGCACACATGCACCAGGTGCATGGTGGTTCGGTGACACCACCGGTTTGTCACGCCGCGACTTCGAGTTGGGTGCCTTTGCATGGGTTGGTCAGGCCGACCCGGGCGGTATCTCACTCTACGCCTGTAACCAGATTCCGTTGCCCAGCAACAACTGGGAAGGGCAGAACTACATGGGTTGGTGTAACGAGGCAGCCAGCAAGGCTATCATCGCCGCCAACAACACGCTCGACAAGAACGAGCGCATCAAGCAGTACGCCATCGTCCAGCAAGAGTTTGCCAAGGACATGGTCAGCTTGCCGTTGTTTAACCGCACGGAAGCTGCTGCTGCCAATGCCAAGTTGACCAACTTCAACCCCAACCCGACCGAGTACTACACGTACAACATCGAGGAATGGGAATTGCCGGGTAAAGACAGCATCGTCCTCGGCTTCACGCAGGAGCCCGCATCACTCTTCACGTTGGTTGAGAGTGCTGCTGTGGCCACCACTGCCGCTGGTTTGTTGAGTGCACGCATGGTCACCAGCCTCGACTACGACTACCAAGCTGTTGGGTACACCAAGTTGCCATCAATTGGTGACGGTGCCACCAACGTGGATGTTGAAGTCAAAGCAGGCGACATGGTGTGGAGCTCAGCAGGCGAGCCCGTCGCATTGGCCAAGGATGTCGAAGTCATGGATGCTACTGGTGCCACCGTGGTGTGGGACGGCAGCAGCCCACTCACGCTCAAGCAATTGAGTGTGACCTTTGAAACCAAGGCCGGCATGAAGTGGCAAGATGGCTCACCCATCACCAAGGCTGACTACGAGCTCGGCTACAAGATTAGCTGTGACAAGGAATCAGGCGCCACTTCGTTCACCTTCTGTGATTCGGTGCAAACCTTCACGCAGGAGAGCGACACCAAGCAGACCATCGTCTTCTTGCCTGGCGTGCAGTGGCCCACCTTCTACACCGGTGGCTTTGGCGCATACCCGTCCAAGCAGCCCATCGAGTCAGATGGACCCTACAAGGGCAAGACGCTCGGTGAAGTGCCAGCCAAAGACTGGGCGACTCTCCCCGAAGTTGCCGAATCACCATGGAGCACTGGCCCATACAAGATCGTATCCTGGGAAAAGGGTGTGAAGATGGTGTTCGAGGCCAACGAGAACTACTACGGCACCGCTCCCAAGATCAAGAAGGTCACCATCCAGTTCTTCGAGGACACCAACCAGGCCGTTGCGCAGTTGTTGACGGGTAATGTGGACGTGCTCGGTACCGAAACCCTCGGTGCCGGTGCCGAAGTCCAGACCGTTGTTGATGCTGCCGCCAAGGGCAAGGTGCAGGTCAAGACCATTGCCAGCCCCACGTGGGAGCACATGGACTTCAACCTGTTCATCAAGTAGTCCGGACGTTTTTGTGCCGCCGCGGTGTGTATGCACCGCGGCGGACTTGTGGCAATGATGCCGCTTCCCCTAGGCACCCCGCCACCTCGCCGCGACCTTTCCCAATGCTCGCCGACATTGAATTGAGGAGCCGCTACTGTGGCGATATTTCTCACGCGTAGATTTTTCCAAATGTTTATCGTCCTCATTGCATCTGCACTCGTCTCATTCGGGTTGCTGTATGTGGCACCAGGTGGACCGCTCACTGGGCTTCGACAAGCACAAAACAGCGGTCGCAACAAAATTTCTGACGAAGATATTGCACGCATCAAGGCGCGTTTTGAACTCGACATTTACCTTCCCTATCGATTTTCACGCTGGCTGATAGGATTCCCCAATGGTCCAATCACCATTGGCGGGCAGACCTACCTCGCAGATATGGCGGTAGGCTGTGCAATTCCCGCACAGGTACGCTTGCGCTACCCTGATGGTCGTACTGAAATCATCGAAGAAGGATGTCAACAGGCAATTACACTCACCGACCTTGCAAATCGTCGGACCAGCAAAGGCATATTACTGGGTGATTTTGGGAATTCGCAAGTGATTCTGCGTGACCGACCCATTTCATTACTCATCAGTAGCCGTCTACCCTATACCCTGTCACTGATGGGGGTAACAATTCTTGTTTCAATATTAATCGGTGTGCCGCTCGGTATTTATTCTGCGGTACGCCAGTATTCACGCTTTGACTACGCCATGACCACGGTGTCGTTTGTGGGATCATCGTTGCCCACATTCGTCATCGGTATTATTTGTATATTAGTGTTTGCGATTGCAGCCAAAGAAGCCGGATTCTTCTATCTCCCCCCTGGCAGTGCGGTTGCCAACAGTGACTACGAGGTACCCTTTCTCGGCAAAGTCGTTGCAGAATCAACACTTGACCGGATACTGCACTTCATCATGCCATGTGGTGTGCTGGTATTTGTGAATATCGCCGGCTATAGCCGCTTTATTCGTTCGGGGATGCTCGAAGTATTGCGTCTCGACTATGTACGCACGGCGCGTGCCAAAGGGCTGCGCGAACGCACCGTCGTGCTCAAACACGCCTTGCGCAATGCCATGCTCCCATTTATCACACTATTAGCAGGCGTGTTGGCCGAGTTATTCGGTGGTGCTGCCATCACCGAAGCCGTATTTAATTGGCCGGGCCTGGGACGATTGCTCGTTGATTCTATCGAACGCAACGACTACAGTGTGGCGATGGCGCTTACCATGGTAAGCATCTTTCTATTGCTGCTCGGCTACCTCATTACCGATATTTTGTACAGCGTGCTCGACCCACGCATCCGTTTGTCGTAAAGGGACGCAATGCAGAGCACATCCAAACAACCAGCCAGTCAGTGGGAACTCATCACTCGGCGCTTCCGGACGCACAAGGTTGCCGTATTTTGTCTATGGTTACTCATCGCCATCTACGTGCTTTCATTATTTGCGACATGGATAGCTCCCTACCCACGCGATCGCATTTCACTCGACATCGCATATACGACGCCATTTAGCACTGCATCCGATGGCACATTCCATGTGTTTGGGACTGATCATCTGGGGCGTGACTTTTTTACACGCTTGATTTATGCAGCCCGCGTATCACTCACCACTGCGCTCGTGGTTGTGACCACCTCAACCATTATTGGCGTGTTTATCGGTTTGATGGCAGGCTACTTTGGTGGCGTAGTCGATGGCATCGTTACACGATTTATTGAGTTTATCTCAACCTTTCCCACATTCACCCTCTTGTTGATTGCTGGGTCGATTGTCATCCAAAACAGCGAGGCGATTCCGATACCCTATATTGTGTATGCCCCGATTGGTGTCTTGATGGCTATCAATGACCGTGAGGCTAGTCAAGTGGTGATGATTATTACGATTTTTGTTGTACTTGGCTGGACGGGTGTGGCACGTTTTGTGCGTGGCATGGTGCTCTCCATTCGTGAGCAACTCTACGTAGAATCATCACGTGCACTGGGCGCATCACACTTCCACAATATGTGGACGCATGTGCTCCCCAATGCACTACCACCGATTATCGTGTCATACACCCTCGGATTAAGTGGCACATTGGTTGCAGAATCCGCATTGAGTTTCCTGGGGTTTGGCATCCAAGACCCCACGCCGAGCTGGGGCAATATGCTCTCATTTGCAAACAGCTACATGTTCAACTATCCGTGGATGCCGTTGGTGCCCACACTGCCGATTCTGGTATGCTCGTTGGCCATCAACTACATCGGTGACGGTATGCGCGATGCCCTCGACCCCCGGGTACAAACTGAGGTTCGGCGCGCACAGCGTGATGCCCAACTCGCCGCCATTCGTGAACGCAGGAGCCCCAACGTATGAGCACACAACCCTTGTTGCAGGTGCAGTCGTTGCGCACCTACTTTTTCACGCCCGGTGGTGTGGTACAGGCTGTTGATGGCATTGATTTCACCCTAATGCCTGGGGAAACACTGGGGATTGTGGGTGAGAGTGGGAGTGGCAAGAGTGTCACATCCCTGTCGATTATGCGACTGGTCAGCGATCCTGGCGAAATCGTAGAGGGGCATATTCTCTTCAATGGGATCGATTTGGTGTCTCTCGATGAAGAGACCATGCGCACATATCGTGGCAACCGTATTTCGATGATTTTCCAACAGCCGACTTCGTGCTTGAATCCGGTGTACACGGTGGGCAACCAAATCATCGAGGCCCTGCAAATCCACCAGAATATGGATGCGGCAACCGCCAAAGCACGTGCAATCGAGCTCTTGCAACTCGTGCGCCTCCCAGATGCCGCACAGCGCATGAATTCGTACCCTCACGAAATATCTGGTGGGCAGGCACAGCGGATTATGATTGCCATGGCCTTGGCGTGTAATCCGGTCTTGCTGATTGCCGACGAGCCAACCACGGCACTTGATGTGACCATTCAAGCACAGATCCTCGAGCTGATGCGTGATTTACGTACGCGCATCAACACGGCCATCATGTTGATTACCCATGACCTCGGTGTCATTGCAGAAATGGCAGACCGCGTGGTTGTGATGTATGCCGGGCAAATCGTGGAGTCTGCCACCGTGCACCAACTCTTTGAGGCCCCCCTTCATCCGTATTCACGTGCTTTGCTCGATTCAATGCCTGTCCTCGGCGAGCAAACCCAAACCTTGGCAGTCATTGAGGGTACTGTGCCATCCATGGTAAACCCCCCGGATGGTTGTCGATTCGCAGAACGGTGTCACAAACGATTTGCCCGTTGCGACAGTGCACCGCCACTTATCATGCACCAAGACCGACAGGTACGGTGCTGGCTATATGCCACAGAGGGAGCATAATGTCATGAGCCAGACCCTCCTCGATGTCAAACATCTCGTCAAATACTTCCCCATTCGCACCGGGCTATTTCGGCGTGTCACCGGCCAAATCCGCGCCGTTGATGATGTCTCGTTTCGCATACAACAGGGTGAAACGCTTGGCCTGGTAGGGGAAAGCGGCTGCGGCAAAACGACCGTGGCACGTTCATTGCTCCGCCTGATTCCCGCGACGTCTGGGCAGGTACTCTTTGGCGACCAAGATGTGTTGCACGCATCACGTCGCCAACTCAAAGCGTTGCGCCGCAAAATGCAAATCGTCTTTCAGGACCCCTACGGATCACTTGACCCACGTCGCACAGTGGGCGAAAGTCTGGCCGAAGGGTTGGTCATTCACAACATTGGTGACCGCCAAAGCCGCAATGAGCAGGTTGCTGCCATGATTGAAAAGGTGGGATTGTCGGCAGGAGTGCTCGAACGCTTCCCACACGAATTTTCTGGCGGCCAGCGCCAACGCATCGGCATCGCTCGTGCCTTGGTGATGGAGCCATCACTCCTCGTGCTCGACGAACCCGTCTCAGCACTCGATGTGAGCATCCAAGCGCAGGTGCTCAATTTGCTGCGCTCGCTCCAACAGGACATGGGACTCACCTACCTGTTTGTGGCACATAATCTGGGGGTCGTTGAATACATCAGCACGCGCATCGGCGTCATGTACCTCGGCAAACTCGTTGAGTTGGGTCCCAGCAAAGAAGTATTCCACCGCCCACTGCACCCCTATACCAAAGCACTGGCTGCAGCAGTACCACGACCACGCCCAAGTGCCACGCGCGAGCGAATTGTGCTCCAAGGCGATGTACCCAGCCCAGCCAACCCACCCAGTGGCTGTCGCTTCCATACACGGTGCTGGATGGCCAAAGACATCTGCAAACACGAGGAACCCGCCCTCACCGAAAAGACTCCTGGGCGCTGGGCTGCCTGTCACTTCTGGGAACAAACGTCGTCATAAATAGTACGTCGTGGGGGTGTTTAGGCACCCCCGCAACGGCACATCACTAGGTCATGCAAACTGCAACTCATGCAACAGTGCAGCGTGATTGTCCACGGGACCAATGCAAGTCAGGTGGAGCGCTGTCGGGGTCAACACACGCTGAGCCACACGCATCACATCTGCGACGGTGAGCATTTCGACTTCACGAACCACATCATCAATGGGAATAATCCGACCGTAGCGGAGCAGATGCGATCCATTACGTGCTGCCACAGACATTGAATCTTCGAGTGACAACAAGATTCCACCCTTGACTTGTTCCTTGATTTGGGCGAGTTCTTCTGCGGTAATTCCCGTGTTGCGCACCATCCGAAGGACCTTCATCACTGCCGCAATCGTTTCATCGGTCGCTTGTGGATCCACACTTGCAGTCACCACCCACTTGCCCACCTCTGCGTATTCGCGGGAATACGAGCCAATCATATAGGCGAGTGCGCGCTCTTCGCGGATTTCTTGGAACAAGCGCGATGTCGAGTTACCACCCACAATTGCATCAAAGACGAGCATGGCACGGCGATCGGGGTCATTGATGGCCAGCCCTGGCATCCCCAAACAGAAATGCACTTGTTCGCTATCTGCATGATGAATGTGCACACACGGTCCTTCACGAGGTGGTAATGATGGCACAAGTTGGTGCGTGGTCCCACTTTGCATGGGTGCAAAGGCTTGTTCGATCATGGCGCGCGTAGCAGCCACATCAACATTCCCAGCCACCGAAATAATCAAGTTCTGACGCACATACGTGGCACGCCAAAAGTCATAGAGTGCACGCGGTGAGAATTGCGCCACTGTTGCAGCATTTCCTGCAATATCGCGTCCAAGTGGTTGGTCTCCCCACAGCTGTGCATCAAACAAAAGATGTACATGCTCGGCCGGGGTATCGAGTGTTTGGCTGATTTCTTCGGTAATCACACGCCGCTCTTTTTCGACATCTGCATCACGCATCAACGGATTGAGTAGCATGTCTGCAAGCACATCAATGGCACGTGCTTGGTGGATGTCTGCCACCTTGACCGAGTAGACCGTTGATTCAAAGTTGGTATACGCATCGAGTATCCCACCCACACCCTCAATCGTATCAACCAGGAGCTTCGATGTAGGGCGGCGTGCAGTACCTTTAAACATCATATGTTCGACAAAATGTGCCATACCACTTTGGGGAGCAGTTTCGTGACCGGATCCTACTGTCAAAAACGCACATATTGATACGGAATGCGTATGTGGCAATGGTTCAATAACGACCCGTAATCCACCATCCAATACAAAATCTTGTTTCATGTCCATCCTTCTGTATCACTGCATCATTGTGCATATGTAGTATACCGAACTGCTGCATCATCAATGTAAATCTATGGTATGATAGCCTGCGAGTAATTGAGTCACGGGAGTGTTTGCATGAAGAAGTTGCTCGTTACACTGGTTGTGTTGTTTCCCTTTGTGGCAGTATCCGTCGAAATGTTCAAGGGTGCGCCAATCACGTCCCTTGCCTTGTATTTGACGATTGTTACCATCCTAGTCGTCACCGTGGTTGTTGCATGGCGGCGGCCAGCCACACGCCCAGTAACCACCAAAAAGCCCGTCTGGGAAGAGTCACTCAACAAGTAATGTTGCACAAGCGCCGACGCGATGCGTCGGCGCTTGACATTAGGTCATGCACATGTTCCAGTTCCTCCGCAACGACCCCACACTCTCCCCCAGCGAAGCCCAAGTTCGTCATAATCAACGCAGTGTCATCATTGATGGTATCGGTGTCGGCATCGTGACCGGCATTGCTACCTTTTTGGCGGTGTTTTTGGCACGCCTTGGGGCTTCGCCACTGTTAGTGGGGCTACTGACATCGATGCCGGCATTTACCGGGCTCTTGCTCGCCATCCCCGTCGGCAAACTCCTCGAACGACAACGCGACTTGGTACCATGGTATTCACGTGCCCGCGTCTGGGTACAAGCATGCTATGCGTTGACTGGAGTTTTGCCCTTCTTTTTGCCACTGCAGTATGTACCGGTAGCGGTTATCATCATCTGGGCGATTGCGACCATCCCGCAGACCATCGTCAACATCACATTTACCGTGGTAATGGGTGCCGTAGCTGGGCCGCAGCGGCGGCAACAGCTGATGAGCTGGCGCTGGTCGACACTCGGGGCGGCATCCGCATTATCAGTGGCAGGGGCAGGCTGGTTGCTCGAACAGTTCATCTTTCCCACCAACTACCAAATCGTATTTATCGTATCGTTTATCGGTGGCATGCTGAGCTTTTTGTTTTCGTCGCGCATCACCATGCCACCCAACGAGGTCACACCGTCACCGCAAAAACCTGGTCTGCGCACCATCCTCACCGACAGCATCGCCATGTTCCGCGAGGTACCCGCCTTTGGGCGTTTTGTGACTGCATCGTTCGTCTTTAATTGTGGCATCTGGATGGCAATGCCGCTCTTTCCACTCTACTGGGTGCGCGTTGTGCATGCCAGCGATTTCTGGATTGGCATCATCAACACCGTCAACAATGGGGTGCTACTGGTCGCCTACTTTTTGTGGGCACGAGTCACAAGTACCCGTGGCAATCGCCCCGTACTCTTTGCATCAACTATTGCACTCGCCCTCTACCCGCTACTCACCGGTTTAACCGTCTCAATTCCGCTGATTATCGTCTTTGCTGGGCTGGTTGGTCTGATTGGTGCGGGCAAAGATTTAGTCTTTTTTGACATCGGTCTGAGCACTATGCCCAAAGATCGCGTCCCCTCGTTTGTGGCCGTCCAACAACTCACCGGATATATTGCCACCCTCGTGATGCCCCTGGTGGGCACGTGGATGGCACAAAACCTCGACTACCACTTGGCGCTCTACGTGGCAGCCGGATTACGCTTGTCTGGCGTCGTGTTGCTGTATGTCTTGCGCGTGGGCAAAACAGAACCCCTCAGTGCATAAATTCTGCACTGAGGGGCTTCGTTGCGTATCAATCCCAATTACGACGCCACAATTGGGTTCGTGAGCACACCGATTTTTTCGATTTCAGCGGCCATCACGTCGCCCACTTTCATGTATTCGGGCGGAGTGCGCCCCATACCCACTCCTGACGGTGTCCCGGTGCAGACGATTTGCCCAGCTTCGATGGTCGTCCCCAGCGTCAAGTATTCGATGCTAGTGGGAATGTCGAAAATCAAGTCACCTGTATGTGAGCTCTGGCGTTGTTCGCCGTTGAGGCGCAACTTGATGGCCAACGTGGCCGGATCTGGGATTTCGTCGGCTGTTACAATGCACGGCCCCATTGGGCACGAGTTGTCAAGGCTTTTGCCCTTGAAAAACTGCTGGTGGCGGTTTTGCAGGTCACGCGCTGACACATCGTTGACGATGGTATAGCCGAAAATATAGCTCAGCGCATCGGCTTTCGCCACGTTTTTGGCCTGCTTCCCAAAGATGTACGCCAATTCGACTTCATAGTCGAGCTGTGCCGTCACCTTGGGGTCGAGGGGCACGCCGTCGCCCTCACCACATACCGTGTTGAGTGCTTTGGTAAAAAACACCGGAAACTCGGGTAATTTGGGCTCACGACCCCGCGCACGATCCGACTCGATGGCATGCGCCACGTAGTTCATGCCCAAGCACATGACATTTTGTTTGGGGCGTGGAATCGGCGCCAGCAAGCGCACATCGCTACGGGCCACGACGTGTGCGGCAGCAGCAAGTGCTTTTTGGGCGGCGGCAAGTGCTGCAGCGCCACCATCAATCAATGCCAACATCGAAGGTGCTACGCTATCGAGCACCACAATCTCGCGGTCTCCGGCACGCAACGCGCCAATGTGGATACTGCCACTCTTGCTCTGAAAAGTTACCAGTCGCACGGTCATCTCCTTTGATACTGCGGATACGACTATCCTACCATATCTGTGCAGGTGTCATGCGCCATTGCCACAGCGCTCCGAGCAACTGTGCATAGCCCTGCATGCGGGCGTGGCGCAGGGCGCGCTTGTGGCCCAACACCCATTTACTCGCTTCGAGTAGCCATTCTGCACCATACTGCACGAGCAATCCATATCGCACGATTCGTGCGGTACCCGCCCCATACGCAGACGTGGCCTCACGTAACCGACTCTGAAAAAACCACACCAACCGCTGTGCAGGAATCTGTTGACTACTCTGGCCTTCGTAGTGGGTCACGCAGGCTTCTGCCACATAGGCAATACGCTGTGCCTGCCCTCCTGCCAAACGCCGTTGCCACTCGATTTCTTCGGAATACAAGGCAAACCCTGCATCAAACAATCCATGCGTGCGCACTGTGGCGCTCCGCACCATCAGGACCGCACCAACCAACCAATCCACCATGCAGGTGACATCTGTTGGCGTCGTCGTCATGTGATAGGACGTATGCCACGGATTCCGTGGCCAGCGCTGCCCAATTGGCGTACTTTCACACAGATACGTGCCCAATGTGGGGAAGCGGCGCCGCGACGATTGCCAGCGACCATCGCCATAGCGGAGTTGTGGTCCACAACCGACCACCGTAGGATGCGCCACCAAAAACTGCACCATGTGTGCCAACGCACCTGGTGCCACCACCGTGTCGGGATTCAAACAGCAAATATAGTCGGGCAGTGTGGGCTGTGCAAGCAACCAGCGTAAACCGATATTATTCCCGCCAGCAAAGCCATGATTGACCGATTCTGCCATGCACTGTACCTGTGGGAAGTGGTGTTGCACCATAGTCGCACTACCATCATGTGACGCATTGTCAACAACCACTATCTGTGCCACCAATGGATCAGCTACGACGCTCCGCAGACAGGCCTCGAGTAAATCTCGGGTGTTCCACGATACGATTACCAGCGCTACCTGCGTCATCTGTGCACCCCTCTTACGTGCGTGTCATGCGTGCAAGTGCAACAAAGCTCATCATGGCAAACCACGCCATCACCAGGGCAAGCACCAACCCGACCCAACCATCGCGCCAACCGGCAGCACGGATGTAGCGATAGTGAAATTCGCGGATTGGCGCACCCACATAGTTTCGCCAGCGCACCACACGCCCAGCCTGTGCCATGGTGGCCGCTTCACGGCGAGCATAAGCCGCTTGTTTGTGCCACAGCTCTGCAAAGGTTTCGATGTTGAGATGGGTCAGATGCCCATGCAATTGGTGGGTGTGTCCCTGTACGGTGGCCACCTCGTGCACTTCGATCTGCTCGTCATAGTGGGTCATATCACGGCGCACGATACGCAACTGATGGTCGGGGTACCAGCCCCCACCAACGAGTATCCGCCCAAAAAACACATTATGCCGCGGTACCCACAGCCCGGCCAGCGCGACGGGTGCAGTAGCAATCGTGCGTGCCAATTCAGGCCATACATCGGCTTCGACACGCTCGTCTGCATCCAGAAAGAAGACCCACGGCTGTGCACACCGCGTGAGTGCCAAAGTGCGCTGCCCAGGGAAACCACGCCATGCGGCTACTTCAACCCGTGCTCCTGTGACCTGTGCCACCGCAGCGGTGTCATCGCTCGTAGCTGCATCCACGAGCACCACAACTTCGGCAACATGCGGTTGCACACTTGCAATTGCGGCACCAATATGGCGTGCTTCGTTTTTAGCAATAATCGCCACACTCACCGGTAGTCGTGTCATAGAGCACGAATCTCACGATAGACGCCAGCGTGCGTCTGATATTCTGCATACGTCAACTGACCACGCCGATATTGCCACCAAGCCAGCCAGTGGTAGCGCCACATCCCCAGGCGTAGCCACCACCGATGCCACCAG
>JBKCGB010000058.1:0-4099 GCA_046303375.1 Roseiflexaceae bacterium | reverse complement strand
TATATGAAAATGTCGCGTGAGTGGTTTGGGCAAAGCGATACTGAATTTGATACCAATGAGAGTGGCAAAATTGCGCTTGATGTCAATGGGTGGGTCAAATCCGTACGCCCCACAGGTGGTGGGCGGTTTACGCGGGTGGCCACCATCATGATGGTGGGCGGCGATCCACACAACAATTATGCGGGTAACTACGTCATCCGCTATCAGGGCAAGGGGACGATGTCGTTTGGCGGAGCAACCGTCGTCAGTGAAATACCAGGACGTATCGTCGTGACCGTCAACGATAGTGCCGGGTTTTTCGTGTTGCGTATTACAAGCACGGATAGCCGTGATTATCTGCGTAATATTAGCGTGGTAAAAACCGTTCAAGAGCGGAACTTTCTGCGTGGTGCCATCTTTAATCCGGCATGGCTGGAAAAACTAGCACCGTTTGGTGTCGTTCGCTTCATGGACTGGATGCGCACCAACGGCAGTGGTGCCCGCCCATTTGTGAATCGTGCTCGCATCAGTGATGCCCGCTATACCACCAGCCGTGGAGCTCCCATTGAGGTCATGATTGCTCTCGCCAATCGCCTCTCTGTGCGCCCATGGTTTACCATGCCTACTCAAGCCGATGACGACTACATGCGCCAATTTGCCGCCATTGTGCGCGATCGCCTTGTCCGCAATATCACCGTCTACGTCGAATACTCCAACGAGGTCTGGAATACGGGCGGACCGTTTCACCCGCAAGGCTCCTATATCGACCAACAGGCCCTCGCCGAATTCGGCAGTACGGTCGTCAACGCCAACGGCTTTTATACGGCACGCATGAATTGGCACGGCAAACGGACCGCAGAAATGTGCCGTATCTGGAAAAAAGTCTTTGGGCGCCAAGCGCACCGCGTCGTCTGTACGCTCGGTGCCCAAGCCGCCAACACCTTTACTGCCGAGGAGGCCCTCGACTGCCCGTTGTGGCGTGCCGACGCCAATAATACGGCACCCACACGCCGCTGTCAGGCCTATGGTATCGACGCAGTCGCCATTGCCCCCTACTTTGGGAGTTACATCGGTGACGATGGCTGGGATGACCAGGTATCAACGTGGACCACCGACACACTCTTTGCTGAAATAAATTCAGGTGGGAATATTACAGACCCCGTCCCGGACGACTTCAACGACCCGCCGGTGGGTGGTGCCATGGCCGAAGCGCTGGGCTGGATGCAAGCCTACAAAACAAGTGCTACCGCCCTCAACTACCGTCTGCTGGCCTATGAAGGTGGCCAACACCTGGCTGCCATTGGTGACACCATGAATAACGACACGGTTACTACGCTGTTTATCACGGCGAATCGTGATGCCCGCATGACGGCGCTTTACGACCAGTACATTGCCAACTGGCAGGCGAATAGTGGCGAAGTGTTGGTGCTGTTCAATCTGGCTGGGCGCTACAGCCAATTCGGCAACTGGGGACTGCTTGAGTATATCGAGCAGCCGACGTCCCCCAAATACACCGCACTGATCAACTAGCCATTGCTAATCTGTGGGGTGCGCATGGGCCAAACCGGTTGTGCGAGTGCCTCGAGCATCCACCACGCCACGTCAGCCCGCCGAATCATGGCAAAGGTGCCAAAGTGTGAGACTACCCGCACGCGCTGGGTGACAGCCCCGTCGCGGAGCGTGGTCGGGCGCGGTGCAAGCCACTCTACGCCACTGTGGCGGAAGACATCCTCCATACGTGCCAAATCCGCGTATGCGGTCCCAATCATGGTGTTGGCCAGCATGTACTTCATTACACCATTTAAGTGAGCCGCACTCTCACCCACCCCTGCCGCACTGACTGCAATCACGCGCGGCACGTGGTGTAGGCGCATGCCCGCCACGATGTGCTGTGCTGCGCGCGATGTCAAATCGGGCGGTGACAGGTTCTCCGACCACGGGTTGCGCGGGTTGCGTCGGCGCATCCCCACACACGAAACAATTGCATCCACGCCCGGCATAGCAGCCGCTACTGCGGCTGCATCCCCCACGTCGCCAACATGAATCGTTACATGACTCGGCCACGGGCGTGGCTGGCGCACAAAGACGCTGACCTGGTGCCCGCGCGCCAGTGCTTGTGTGACCACCTGTTGACCGATACCGCCACTGGCACCGATGATGAGTATGTGCATGGCATGCTCCTCTTACGGTCGTATCCTAGAGTCGATCAATCGAAATATCGCCAGAAAGTGCTTCGAGATTGAGGATGACTTGGGCGGGTGTGCCCGCACCATCCGCAGTGTTTGTGATTTCGATGTCGTTGTCGATGTCGCCCGCCAGTGTCTGTGCATCGATCTGGGTCTCGAAGCCGCGCGCTACTTCCACGTCAATATCCCCTGCCGTGGTGCGCACATGGACCTGTGCTGGCTGGGTTACCTGCACATCCACATCACCTGCCGTGCTGCGGATGTCGGTATGTGCGGCCGCATGTTTCACGTCGATATCTCCAGCCGTGCTTTCGAGTTGCATGCGGGTGTGACATGCGGCCGTACATTTGATGTCTCCCGCCGTTGAACGGACTTCGAGCGTACTACAGGCCGCATCAATGTGGCTGTCACCATGTGCAGTATGGATGGAGATGTGCTCGTAGCTGGGGGCGTGAATCTCGATGTCAATCGACGAAAATGCAATCACTGGGCGTGACGGCTGTGTCACATGCAGGGTGGCAGTGGCTTCATCAAAGGTGACTTGTACCTGTGCCAAATCTGCTTCTGCGTTGCGACCGTGTGCCTTGATGACTGCCCGAATCTCTTGATCGGTGTGGGTGTGCACATCAACATCCCCGTTGGGGATACGAATATGCAGCGATGCAGCACGCGCCACTGTAAATGTCTCAGTCCGTGTGTGTATCTGGCGCGACGTGAAAATCGACTTAAAGACAAACATGTTGGCTCCTTTACTTTATGCAATAAAAACCTGTCGACCCATGAACAAGGATTGAAACACGAACATGGTACGCTCCTTTTAGCTCCGCCCACGCCCACGCACACGACTGCCCACCTGGAACTTGAACGTGCTTGGCACCGGTGCAGGTGTACTGACTGCCGCACCCAGCACGCGGATGATCCACGAGTTGGTCGAAATACCCTCGGCGGCTGCCGCCTGCTCTACCTTGTCTTTCAGATCACTCGGGATGCGGAGTGCAATCCGTGCATCGAGCTCACCAATCGGCTCGCTGATATTGGCCACCACCTGTGGCACGATCTCGATGCGGTCGGTGTCAATCCGTAACTCGAGTGGAGCAACCCCTGGTTGTGCATTGTATGCAGCCACCAATGTTACCAAATAGGCGGTGATGCGCTGTTGTAACATCGGCTCGAGTACGGGATAGATGCGTGTGATGGCCTCGCGTACCTGTGCATCCCCGAGGGCGGTCAGTGTCTCGATGTCGGTCTGGATTTGCGAGAAAAGATGTGATGTATTCATGACATGAATATAACATCATTATGATGTCATGTCAAGTAATGAACATATGTGGTGCATCAAAATGCACCGCATGTTTTTGATCGAGTGGGAATGCAGCATTGCAAAGGTCTGTACTGCTGCGCCGGCAATGATATCTAACCAAACAATGATGGTAACAATGCGGGCTGGTGTGCTTTGGAATGCTGGCCACGGTGTGTGTGCGTATACCAGACGGTGCGTGCGAGGTGCAGGGCAAGAGACGGCCAGGCGATTGCCATCAAGAGCTGATGCGTATCGAGGACTGAAATCGAGAAGATGGGCGTAGTGATCAGTAACACCAGCCAGGCATCGAAGATAGTAGTGTTTGTCTATGATACGTACGCATCATATGTCACTCCGCATGATTTGTCAGTGAGATTTCGGCATAGATTACCCTTGACAGATATGATAATAGTTGTATAATGCAACTATTAATTAGTTGTATGAGGCAACTACTATGGTAGACACGACGCAGGTGCAACAATTCCAAGAGCAATTGATGCAATTCATTCGTGGGCTTGGTTTGCATCGTCCTGATGCCACACCATGCGATTTTCCGGTGTCATTGGCAGAGGCATGTGCCATGGTGGCACTGAGCAAATACGAGCCATTATCGCAGCGTGATTTGGGTGATGCG
>JBKCGB010000057.1:0-2263 GCA_046303375.1 Roseiflexaceae bacterium | reverse complement strand
ATACTGACCCGGTCGCAAGTGCACTGGCGACGGCACAGGCCATGCCGGCCACGGCGCGCTCGTCGATGTCGCGCGATTTTGCCCGTGGCCGCCCCATCGAAGCCGATGCGCTAAGTGGTGCCGTCGTCGCCAAAGGGCGCGCCTTGGGCGTGCCCACCCCCATCAATCAAGCCTTGTATGCGTTGTTGCGCTTTCGGGTGCAAGCGCGGGAGGATAGCCAATGATGAGCACACCACGCTGGGGTCGCTATACCGACCTGCATCCCGATTCACTGGCCGAGATTTTGGCACATACCCCGCTGGCCGTGCTGCCATGGGGGGCCCTCGAATGGCACGGCTCCCACTTGCCGCTGGGCATGGATGGTATCGCTGCGCAGTATGTGGCCGAGCATGTGGTGCAACGCACCGGTGGTGTGCTGTTGCCGATGACGTGGTGGCCGATGACCACCTTGCCGCATCGCTATTCGTTGGCCGTCAAAACCAGCACGTTTGTGGCCATGGTGCACGACATGCTCGATAGCTTGGCTGGGGCGGGATTTCACGCCGTGGTGCTGATTAGCGGCCACTACGCCCAAGGCCACGAAATCGAGCTGATGAAATTGGCGCAAGCCACCTATGAGCGCTGTGGTCTCAAGGTGCTGACATTGCCACCGGGTGCCGTCGTCAACGAAGACTACCTCGACCATGCTGGGCGCTGGGAAACCGCGCAAACGCTGGCGCTCCGTCCTGATTTGGTGCGTCTGGATGCTCTGGGTGATGCACCACTCCACCCGCGCGACTGGGCCGTGCTGGGCGAAGACCCGCGCCTGGCCACCGCACACGACGGCCAACAACTCCTCGAGGCGGCCATCGACGGCATCGTCAAACTGGTGGCGCGCATGCAGGCTGACGATGGCATGACCGTCATCAATGCACTCTATGCGCAACGCATGGGCGGGTATGCCAGCTATGCTGAGCGCTTTTTCCGCACATCGTGGGAGCAGGCGCTCAACGATTGGTGGCGGCAACGCACCGCCCACGAGGAGGCATAAATAATGCCATTACGCTTTGCGATTCCCTCCAAAGGGAGCCTGTACGACGGCACGATGAGCTTTTTCGAGAGTTGTGGCCTGCGCATTGTGCGCCCCAACCCACGCCGCTATACGGCTGCGATTGCAGCGCTATCGGGTGTCGAGGTACTGCTCCATCGTCCTGCCGATATTGTGGAAAAAGTGGCCGACGGCGAAATCGAAATCGGCGTCAGCGGCCTCGACCTCGTCGAAGAGCTGCGGGGCGATCGCGATGACCTGCTGGTCATCCACGACGACCTGGGCTACGGCCGCTGCGAGCTGGTGATGGCGGTGCCTGAAGCCTGGATCGATGTGCGCTCATGGCGTGATTTGGCCGACCTAGCCGCCGAATTGCATGCATCAGGGCGTACGCTGCGCATTGCTACCAAATATGCGGCGTTGATTCGGCGGTTTTGTCAGAGCCACGGCATCAATTCGTTCCGCATCATCGACTCCCAAGGCGCCACCGAGGCCGCCCCTGGGCTGGGGTATGCCGACGTGATTGCGGATATTACCGAGACGGGTACCACACTGCGCGATAATCAGCTCAAAATCGTGGGTGGGCCGATTCTCAAGTCGCAGGCCTGCCTGATTGCGTCCAAAAAAGTGCTGCGCCAAGCGCCCGAAGCCCTCGATACGGTCAAAACCATCCTCGAAATGGTCGAAGCGCGCCGCCGCGCCCGCGCCGTGGTGCAGGTGACCGCCAATATTGCCGGCGCGTCGGTGGCCGAAATCGGTCAGCGCATTGTGGCGCGCCCAGAGTTGGCGGGTGCCCAAGGCCCCACCATTGCGCCGGTGTGGCCACGTGATGGGCAACGTGACGGCTTGTATATGGTGACGCTAGTCGTGCCCCAAGAACAAGTGCTAGCGGTGGTACGCCACCTGCGTACGCTGGGGGGCGATGCCATTGCGGTCATGCCAGCGCAGTATTATTTCACCGCCCAAAGCGATACCTTTGCCCGCGTCTTGAGCGATATCGCGCTCTAATGCGCAGGAGTATAACAGATGCCGATCCCGATTTATACCGACCTCGCTGCTGCCAACGCCAGTGTGCTCAAACGCGTGCCCTTCGACGAAGTCGAAGTGACCCCTGCGCTGCTCGATGCGATTGCGGCCCGTATGGGCGAACGCCTGACGCCAGCGCAGGTGGTCGAGCGCATCGTAAACGATGTGCGCACGCGTGGCGATGCAGCCCTGGCTGAGTGGAGTGCCCGC
>JBKCGB010000056.1:0-5665 GCA_046303375.1 Roseiflexaceae bacterium | reverse complement strand
GTTCAAACAAGCCACTCCCCTTGACCAAATGCTCCTTGACGACTTCCACATTGACGTCGAAGCCCAACCCCGGACCACTGGGCACGGTGATATAGCCGTTTTGGATGATTTTGTCTGTTTTGCCGTTGATAGAGATGAAATCACTCCAAAACGGCTCTTCGGAGAAGTGATGCTCCAGCGCAATAAAGTTCTCGGTGGCCGCCGCACAATGCACGCTGGCCATGGTGCTCACTGGCGTCCCCGCCATGTGCAGCGCCATGCTAATGCCCTTTTCGGCGGCATAATCACCGATACGCTTGGTTTCCATGATACCACCACTCGTCGCCATGTCGGGGTGGATGACGTTCACACCACGTGCATCGAGCAACGGCTTGAAGCCTTCGAGCGCATAGATGTCCTCGCCCGTACAGACCGGCGTATGCAACTCACGCTCGAGCTGCACCCATTTATCGGTGTACTGCCACGGCACCAAATCCTCGAGCCACGCCAGATTGTATGGCTCGAGCGCTTTGCCCAGCCGAATACAATCATCGATACCAATATGCCCGAAGTGGTCGGCAGCAATGGGCACCTCGTACCCAACGGTCTCGCGCACCTTGGCCACATAGTCCACGATCATGTCCAAGCCTTTGGGCGTGATGCGCACATGCGTAAAGGGGTGCTGGAGCGTGTGCAAGTTGAGCATTTTGTCGAAGTGCTTGTTGTCACCACCTGGCAACATGCCAGCCGGGTAAGTCAATGCACCTGGCACGCCAATCAACGGCTGGATACCTACGTCCATTTTGAGCATGGTAAAGCCCCACGAGATGCGCTCTTTGAGGCGCTCACCCATCGTGACACCATCAGGCTCGTTGGGGGTATCGCAGTACATGCGCACGCGGTCGCGGTATTTGCCACCCACCAGCATGTACGATGGCACGCCGTAGGCTTTGCCCGCCAAGTCCATCAAGGCCATTTCGACACCCGATACACCGCCACCTTGGCGACCGTGGTGCCCAAACTGCTTGATTTTGCGGAACAAACGATCCACGTTGCAGGGATTTTCGCCCAGCAAACGACTCTTGAGCATCAGCGCATAGCGCGCACTGGCCAAGTCACGCACTTCACCCCAGCCGCTGATGCCCTGGTTGGTGTCGATGCGAATAATGCTAAAGTGCCAATGATCCCAGCCCACCGTGGCGATGCGCATATCGGTAATCTTGAGATCGCTGGGCGCCGATGAACGGCGCACGTTATCTTCGGGACGTTGGCTCATTTATTGTTCGCTTTCTTCCAGGCCTGGTAATCGGCTTCGATGTCTTCGCGCCAGGTTTGCACATCGATCTCACCGCTGGTGTACTTGCCTTCACCGATACGCATTTTGCCGAATTCGTCACGCACGCGGATGTTTTCGCTCTCTTCGACCACTTCTTGGACCAGATGTGGTGGAATCACGATAATCCCTGTGGGTGTGCCCAACACGATATCACCGGGCATCACGGTAATACCGTCAATGCGCACGGGAATGTTGATACCCAGCAACGTCATGTCGGCAATCGCCGTCGGGTCAAAACCACGCACGTAGAAGTTCACATCTTCGAGTTGTACTAGCCCTGCCAAATCACGCACACCGCCGTCAATCACGGCACCTGCATGCGTACGACGGGCCACGGCGGTGCCCAGGTTGTCACCGACCAGTGTGCCATCTTTGACCTTGCCGTACAGATCGGCGACCATTACATCGTTGCGCTCGAGCTGCTCGATAATCCATGAATTCTGCCCACCGATTTTGCCACGACCTGCATTCAAACCTGATTGCTGCACCACATCGTGGAAGTCGGGGCGGTGTGGCACAAATGCAGCAGTCACTGCCCGACCAACCGTGATTTTGCCCGGGTGCGTCTCTTTCCAGTTCCCCGCAAACTGCCGGTTGTAGCCATGGCGTCGCAACGTACCCCAGGCCTCCTCCGTCGTCACCAGCTTCATGCGCTCAATCAAATCATCGGGCACTTTCGGGCGCCCATCTGCAAAGCGCTCAAACGGATTGTTGGGTGTCAAGGCAATCATCGCCTCACGTGGTGGCTGTACATTCCAAGTCATCGTCGACCCCTTTCATCGCACATACACAATTCCATTGCCATCTTATCACTCTTCCACGACCTATCATACAGGTCAGTGTTTCCACCCCAGCAGGCGTTCGGCTTTGCTACAGTCATACATCCCTTCGTGGTCGCCCAGTGGTTTGGTGACTCGCGTTTGAGGATGCCATTGTGCAATCAAATCACTGGTCTTTTCGGCCATGACTGTGGTCGGCGAAACGATGTAAAAGACCTCATGCCCCACATATGGTGCATCAATGATGGCCAAGCAGGCTCGTGCGGCTGACTCAGCCAGCGTGTACGCCCACAGCTGTTTGGCGTTGCTGTCGGTGTTTTTGGATGCATTTTGACTTGCTAGTTCGATGGACGCCACCACCCAGTGGAAACGCAACGAGGCGATGGTCATGTCTTCGTAGCGCCGCGCAATTGAATCACCTTGAATTTCGCATATCCACTTCGACAGACTATAGGGGTCTTCGTTGTGGGTGGCGTGTTCCTCGGTGACCGGCAAAAAGTCAAACGTAGGCCAGCGGCTATACACTGCCCCAATCGCATTGATACTCGACGCCTGCGTGACGCGCTTGATGCCACAGTTGGCAGCTGCCAACAGCGCATTGTAGCTACTCGTCACATTGTTATTGTGCACCACGTGGTCGGGATGGTGCCGTGGTGCCGGAATCGCCGCCAGATGAATCAGGACGTCAAAACCGTTGATGGCGTCATAAAACGACTGATAATCGGACAGCTCCGCATTGACGAACTCGACGCCGTCGGGGATGACCCCTTCGGGTGGCGGTACCCGGTCAATGTTGCGCACCGTGTGCCCTTGTGCTACTGCCAGCGCTACAACATGCCGCCCCACACCTCCACTGCCACCTGTGATTGCGATACGCATTCACCGCTCCTCGTCTGTTTAGTTCCCTTTTTGTCCATACACGACTTCACGCAAACCACGAATATAACCGATGGCATACAAGCGCCCAAATGCCGAGTAGCCAGCATTTTCGTTGCTATCACCTGCCACGGTGGGCACATGGTCGGGGCGCAATACACCATCAAAACCGATATCTTTGTACGCCTGCATACATGCCGCCATGTCAGTCTTGCCGTCATCATGCCAGGTCTCTTCAAACTTGTCTTTGGTGCCACGTACATCGCGGAAGTGCACAAAAAACACCTTGTTTTGTTTGCCAAAATGGCGAATCACACTGGGCAAATCATCCGTCATCAGCGTGAAATTGCCTTGACACATGGTGATGCCGTTGACCGGGCTGGGAATCATGTCGATGAGGCGTTGAAAATTATCAACGGTGCGCATGATACGCCCCACACCACGAATCGGCGAGCGCGGCGGATCATCGGGGTGCATGGCCAGTTTGACGCCGGCTTTTTCGGCCACCGGGATAATGCGCTTGAGGAAATATTCCAGATTGGTCCACAGTTCCTCTTCGCTAATCGGACCCAGCTCCGTGTTGGGAGCATCGACCATCAGCGCATGATCGTAGCTGGTCACCACGCTACCACCACGTGACGGCGTCGTCGTCGCAGTACGCATCCAGTTGAAGTCCGTCATCCATTCGTAGCACCACACTGGAATCTTGAGGCGCCCCATGTTTTCGATCAACGTGCACGCCACATCAATCTCCGCATCGCGCCCCGGCAGACCACGCTTGGCCAAGTTAAGCGGTGGGCGCGCCTCGATGACTTCCAGCGCAAAGCCGGCATCCTCATAGCGCTGCTTCATGCGCAACAGTGGCAAATAGTCACACGGACCGTCGCTGCCGTTGAACGGCTCGTTGAACGGCAACCCACCCACGGCATAGTCGATACCGCACTGCTTGGACAACGTCCACAACATCGATGGTGTGGGTGGCAATGCTTCGGCAATCTTGATCATCGCATCCTCCTGTGCGCGTCTACACGCAACGTTATTCCTAATCGCCAGCAGCGACGCTGGCCCGGCGCCAACTGCGCATACGACGTGGTATGTGCAATTGCTTCGTCCAACCTATCATACACCCCAATGGCTGGTTCGATGCCCATATTATAATAGGGTTGGCCATTATCTGCTGACCATGCCCCCGCATTCAACCAAATTGCTAGCTGTGGCACCTCTGCTACATCCCAGGTCATACCGATCTCACCATCATGGGCGCGGAGTGTCACTGCACCTTGTGGTAACGTTTCGCTATACAACTTGACCCCAAATCCCGCATTGATGAGCGGTAAATAGTGCAAATCGAGTGTCTGTGTGGCACTGGCTTGGATGGCATGCGGTGATTCCACAATCAGCTGTTTGTCACTAGCCAGCCGGAAAAATCGCGTCCCCGCCGGCGTCTCCAGCACCATCCCCGGTGCAATCGCAAACAATGGGTGCGCGCACCATATCCACTGAATTGGTGCCGCCCCCGTGTTGTGCACCTGGTAGTCGATGGTGATGGCGGCGTCAGCACCAATGTGGATGGTGCGCGCAAAGGTATACGGCAATGCCACACCACGCCACTGCGTCTGTATCTGCACGCCATCAGTCGTCTGTGTCAGCTGCGATTCAGGGACCTGACTCCACAATTCACCGTGGTCGGCCAGTGCAACCCCCTGCCATGGGGCTGTGGGATACGTGCACTTCCCCACCGTGGGGAAACACTCATCCCAGCCACCACTATCCGCTACCGCCACATAACTCGCGTGTGGGTCGTTGAATTGGTATGGCATACGTGGATGACGCCATAACCAATTTCGCCCACTTCGTCTGTCAGTTATTTGGCTTATTTTTCCGCCTAGCTGGGGCACATAGGTGACCTGCATCACGGCGTTGGTGACAACTTGGCGCACGAAACCATCTGCCCCCGTAAATGTAGCACACTGTACGCTCATACACCCTCCATCACATCATCATCGCTAAAGATGATGCGGGTAAACCGTTCGGGGATATGATTGTCGTTGGAGCCGACAGCGCCCCAGCTCCACGCAGCTGGTTGTGACACGAGTTGACCTGAAAGTTCGAGGCGTTGGAATCGGCCAAAAAAGATGCGCCATTCGTCACCTGCCTTGGGGGGGAGCGAGCGCCCACCAGCCAAGTGTTTCATGCCACTCCACGGGAAGGCTAATTCAACGCGCCAACCACGGTCAACCGTCGTAGGATCATTGATTACACCATCCACATATACCGCACTCCGTAGCCCAGGCATATCCCAATCGCGATACGCCCAACGCAGGCCACGGGGATGTGTACCACGCCAAAAGTATGCACCACTACGGTCGTGATTACCACCAAACAAGATGGCGGAATGATCATGTACATCGAATTCCGGTGTATCCCAATACCCGCCTTTTTTCCAGGCATCTTGCCACACAAAAAAGACTTCGTAGATGGTGCCGAGAGCATTAATTTCGAACTCGTAGTAGGCATCACCTCCGTCAATAAAGACTTCAACGTCGTTTTCGATGAAGACCAGCGCATCACGTTGGGCTTGGGTGGCAGTCACAAACGGTTCTTCGACCCAAAAGCCGACATACAACGCTTCGTTGTCCCACAGCACGGCACACTGTGTATCAAATAGGCCTGGTGCACCACTAATCATGTCAAC
>JBKCGB010000055.1:0-9287 GCA_046303375.1 Roseiflexaceae bacterium | reverse complement strand
ATCTTGTCCGGCGCTGACGGCCACGACCCCGCGTAATCCAGCAGGGACTGTCGATTGCCCAGAGCGATTGTCTCCCCAGCACTTGACCGTGGTATCCGCCTTGATCGCACAGGCGTGATAAGGACCTCCGTCTACGGCCACGTAATCGTTGCCTGCAGGTCGTTTACTGACTTGGCTAAAGCTGTCTTCTCCCCAGGTGACCAAACTGCCATCGTCTTTGATGACTACCACAAAATTGGCACCTGAGCCGATTGCTTTGACCCCGGTGCGTGCACTGACCGGTATATTTTTTACGTTGAACAACGGGGTACCACCCCACGCAAACAAATTCCCATCCACATCCAGGGCAAAGGCGGTATCGACGGTCGTGGCAAGATCCATGAATTGTTTATCTTTGAGTGCACTCGGAATAGTGGTTTCACCGAATTCGTTTTTGCCACCCCAGGTCACGAGTGTACCGTTGCTGAGTAATCCCAGGATGAACAAGTTGCCAACAGCTGCTTTTTTGAGTGTTAGCGGTTGCGGCGTATTGGTGGCCGTGTTTGTAGGGGTATTGGTGGCTGTGGCCGTGGCCGTCATGGTAAATGTATTGGTGCGCGTTAGCGTATTGGTGCGCGAATTCGTTGGTGTATTGGTATTTGTTGCAGTTTGTGACGCAGTGCGTGTGTATGTATCAGTACGCGTGGGTGTGTTGGTGCGTGTATTGGTCACGGTACGGGTATTGGTCGATGTATTACTACTGGTTGCTGTGGCAGTGGCAGACGGGGTCATACTCGATGTCGGCGTGGCAGTATTGGTACGCGTGGGTGTGTTGGTACGTGTACCGGTCGCAGTCCGCGTATCGCTTGCTGTTGGGGTGTCGGTGCTGGTGGGTGTATTGGTGCGCGTAGCGGTGGCAGTCGCAGTGTTGGTGCGCGTGGCAGAAGCTGTGACCGTATTCGATGGCGTCATCGTGTTTGTATCTGTCCGGGTCGGTGTATTGGTACGTGACGCTGATGCCGTCGCGGTATCGGTAGCGGTCCGCGTGTCCGTGGGTGTATTGGTATGCGTACGCGTATTTGTTTCGGTACGGGTAGTGGTCGACGATCGCGTTATCGATGCTGTCGCGGTATCGGATGGAGTGTTGGTATTGGTAAAGGTGCGGGTATAGGTGCGCGTGCTGGTTGGCGTGGCGGTATTGGACGGTGTGCTGGTGTGTGACGGTGTACGCGTGCTGGTCGGCGTGGCGGTATCGGATGGAGTATTGGTATTGGTAAAGGTGCGCGTCACGGTAAAGGTATTGGATGCTGTCGGTGTTTTGGATGGCGTAAAGGTGTTGGATGCCGTCGGTGTTTTGGACGGCGTAAAGGTCATTGAAGGTGTCAGCGTCTTCGTTGCAGATGCACTATTTGTTGCGGTACGTGAACTCGTTAGTGTGCGTGTAATCGTACGCGTAGAAGTGGCGGTCGGTGTCACCGTACTGGTTGCCGTTGGTGCACATAGTACGCTCCCGACGGTTATTGGTAGGGTTTGGTAGAAGGGGGATAGACGACAGACACCTACTTGCCCGACATCGTTGTCCCCCCAACACTTGATTGTATTATTACTGAGTAACGCACATACTTGATTTCCACCAAAAGCAAGGGCAGTGACACCAGTCAAGCCAGGTACGAGCACGGGTACGTTGCTATTCGTTGTATTACCGATACCAAGTTGACCCCAATTGTTACCTCCCCAACAATAGACCGTGCCTGTGGTGGTACGTGCACACGTGGACATGGTGCCTGGATGAATACTGGCAAATGACACACCTGCAGGCATAGAAACCTTAGTAGGAGGGTTAATACTGGCGGCTGCTGACGTTGTCCCATTACCGAACTGCCCATGGTAATTATCGCCCCAGCAGTACGCTTCGCCGTTCGTGTCTACTGCACAAATATGATTCATGCCAGCTTTGATACTCGCTATGGATACGTCTCCCGGCATGACTTCAGGCATATATACACGGGTGGGGTAGGCAGTTCTCCACCCACTCCTCCCGCCGTAATCTAATCCCCAGCAGTAGACAGCGCCAGTGGTTGACACAGCACATACCGAAAAATTACCGGTACTGATACTCGTAAATGTGACGCCCATGGGCATACTTACTGCAACGGGGGTATAGCTTGTAGGACCCGGCAGTTGCACACCATTGCCTAGACTGCCGTAGCTATTACTGCCCCAGCAATATGCTTTACCTGAAGCAGTCAATGCACACGACACCCTATCGCCCACATCAATGCTGGTAAACGTCACACCGGCTGGCATGCTGACCGCAACCGGCGTGCTACGAATAATCGTCGTACCATCACCGAGCATCCCGTATGTCTCATTCGATCCCCAACAGTACGCTGCACCGGCATTGGTCAGCCCACACGAGTTATATAAGTCAGAATCAATGGTCGTAAAGGTGATACCAGGCATGCTGACTGCGACAGGGTCATAACTGTATCCAGTAGTAGATCCATTCCCAAGCGTACCAAAACGCCAATTACTCCCCCAACAGTATGCTTTGCCTGTCGATGACAAGGCACATGAGTGTAACCCTCCAAGGTTGATTTTGGTATAGGTGAGACTACTAAAGGGAGCCGTCGTTGGCGTGGATGTACTCGATGGTGTCAGTGTGATGGTGCGCGTCGCTGATCGTGTAATTGTGCGTGAGGGCGTCTGTGTCGGTGCCCCGACTACTGTACTCGTGGCTGTCGCCAAAAAATTCGTCGTGCCGTTGGGGCATTTGGTACCGTAGTTGCGTCCCCAGCACACCACCGTGCCATCGGATTTGAGTGCCATTGAGTCTTGGTCGCCGGCTGCAATCGCAACCACACTACTTAGCCCTGCGGGTACCGTACACTGGCGTGTATCGACGCCGGTTTTGTTGCACCCCCAGGCTACCACTGTGCCGTCGGATTTGAGTGCCATGGAGTGGTATGCACCGGCCACAATGGCAGAAACACCAGTCAACCCTGTGGGCACGGTGGCCTGACCAGCGCTGTTGTCACCCCAGGCGACGACAGTTCCCGCGTCTGTGAGCGCCAACGAATGTGTCCAACCCGCAGCGACGGCGATACTCGATACCCACATGAGCTGACTAGGCACGGTACACTGGCCAAAGTTCTGGCCACTACACCCCCAGGCGTTTACTTCGTTGTACTGATTGACTGCCAATGAATGATATTTGCCAGCCGCAATGGATTTCGCGAAAAGGGTCGACATGCCGTACACCAGTGGGACGTTGCATTGCCCATAATCTGCACCGTTGCAGCCCCACGCAATCACCGTGTTGTTTGCGCCCTTGGTCGCCAGCGAATGGTAGTAACCGGCTGCAATTGATCCGACACCCGTCGCACTCGCCGGCACATCACATTGGCCAAAATCAGCACCTGCAGCCCCACAGCCCCAGGCGACCACACTTCCACTAGCGTTGAGTGCCAGCGAATGCGTGTTGCCCGCTGATACATGTTGCGGATTTGCAACGAGGGCACTTGGTACGGTGCATTGCCCGTAGTCGAAGCCGACACAGCCATACGACTGCACCGTATTGTCGGCAGCACGAATAACGAGCGCATGCCCGGTATCGACGGCGATGCGATATCCCTGCGGGCGAGGAGTGGGGGTGGCGGTCATGGTGCGCGTGGGTGTGACCGAAAAAGTTGCTGTTGGGTAGATGGCAATGCTGTTGCACACGCTATCGTATGGGAATTCGCCCCAGCATACCAACGTTCCATCAGATTTAAGTGCCATGGAATTGAATTCACCTGCGGCGATGGCAATCACACTATTAAGCCCAAAGGGGATGGTTGTCTGACCTTGAAACGATTCCCCCCAATTGACAACTGTGCCATCTGATTTCAACGCCATCGAGTGTTTTGCGCCTGCCGCAATTGCGATGACCCCACTCAACCCTGTTGGCACGGTGCACTGGCCATAGTTCGATCCATTACATCCCCAGGCACTGACAGTACCGTCATTGAAGAGTGCGAGTGAGTGGGAGCCGCCTGCTGCAACCGCGATGATATCATTGGCTCTTAGTTGTACCGTATTAGGTTCGTCACATTGCCCATAATTGTAAATACTACTGCACCCGCTTGTATCTAAATAGGCATTGCCATCCCATGGATTTATTTGAAGCCATATGGTATGAAAAGTTCCAGCAGAGACTGCCTTCACAGGTAAATAGTTGTAAACACATTGTCCAGCATCAGTAAACCCAGTGAGTCCGACTTCATTGGTCCCCGTACATCCCCACGCGATGCCTTTCCCATCAGCCTTGATTGCTGCTGAGTGATACTTACCAGCTGAAATATCGATGGCTTTTAATCCAATGGGTACATTACACTGCCCATTGTCTTCACTTCCATTACACCCAAACGCCTTGATACTTCCATTACTCATCAGTACGAGCGAATGTCGATTGTTAATGGCAACTTTGACTGGATTCACGATACCAGTGGGTACTGTACAGCGCACTGCATTGATGACTCCAGCCGGCCCATTACACCCCGACGAAACCACACTGCCATCGCCCTTGATCGCGAGACGATGCATCCTCGACAATGCGATACGATTAACATCACGTAATCCCAATGAAATAGCTGTGGGGGTCAGTGTTCGTGTGGCTGTGGGAGTATTACTTGGAGTTGGTGTCTGGGTCGCATTGGTATCAAACCCATTGAGATCTCCCCATAATTGACTGAGACATCCCGTGCTCGTTGCAGGCCAACACGCAACTGTCCCAT
This sequence comes from Roseiflexaceae bacterium, assembly GCA_046303375.1. GTDB lineage: Bacteria > Chloroflexota > Chloroflexia > Chloroflexales > Roseiflexaceae > UBA965. Next base: position 4,533 of record JBKCGB010000055.1, on the reverse strand, counting down.
CTGATTTGCGCGCCAAGTTATAGTTATAACGCGCAGATATTTCCACCACATTGCTGAGCCCTGCAGGGACATCGCACATCTCACCATCATGCCAACCCCATATGTCGTCATCAAAATTAAGGTGCAACACGCTGCCACCATAATTTGTACTTGTACACCCCCATGCGACGACCGTGCCATCAGCTTTGAGCGCCAATGAATGCCAATTCCCGGCAGCGATATCCACTACATTGCTGAGTCCAGCAGGGACATTGCATTGCTCTGTATAGTAGGTTTGATAATTACTAGATGCATCTCTAAAGGGGTACCCACACCCCCACGCTGCTACGGTACCATCAGACTTGAGTGCGAGTGTATGAAATGGTCCTGCGGCGATTGTGGTGACGTTGCTCAAACCACTTGGTACGGTACACTGTCCGAAATCACGAGCGTAGGTGTAGGTAGTGTTTGTTACAGGATACGTAGTTCCGCATCCCCATGCCACAACTGTCCCATCTGTCATTGCTGCTACGCTATGCCATTTACTCGCTACCACATGCGCAACTGCGTTCGCATCAGTCTCCCAATTATAGGCACTCGGAATAGTACATTGACCTACATTCAAATAACTTTGCGGAAAATTACATAAAACACGGACAAATTTTGTATTGTCGGCACGACGATACAGTGCAATGGTATTGTAGGTATAACTACTGATTTCTTCGAGCGTACTATGAGGCTGACTCATCAGATCACAACCCGTGTTGTTGGGAAATGATATACAGTCGTAGCCGTTTGTACTCGTAACATAGCGCATGCCCATCCCCGCATGCACCGAGGTAACGACACCATTCATGTTTATTGGTGGTGCGAACGACTGTTCATCATCCGCATTATCAGCATACACACGGACATATCCATCGTTGCTCAAGATAAACGATACTTCATACCCCTCAGCCCCACCAGCCGCAATCATGCGATTCGTCACTATGCGTGGCTGTATACGGGATGTGCCCCCCAGTGATTGCTGTGTGGCATTGTGTGCGGTGGGTGTCGGTGTTTGAGTATGTGTACGTGTGCGTGTGCGCGTAGGCGACAGCACCCGCGGTGTCGGTGTCGCACTCATACCATAGCTGACCTGTTGCTGTATCGGCACCGCGGGTTGCATCGGGGCTGGTGCATCATGGATTGGTTGTGTTAATCGAGCTTGTGTCAGGTGGTGTGGCACACGCCATTGCCCGGTACGTTGGATATACCCACGTGCTTGTGGCGGGATGATCGGTCGCGTCCAAGCCGTGGCTGGCTTGGCGTAGAGCATGTCAGGGGGGAACAATCCCGTAATGCACATCAGTAATACAACGTAGTATACACATTTATTGATCATTGCTGACTCCGATGTTGCCATCACACGAGATATCTCATCGGATTGTAAATGAAGTGATTTCAATATGAAATTTATAATTGTGTTGAATTTTAAATAAAATAAAGATTGTCAACGAAAGATTCTATAGTCACCACGAAATTCGATGCAATGCCTACGATTCTAATAGACCAAACTACCATTTTGGTGTACAGACATGCAGTGCACACAAATCAGTGATGGAGTACGCTGATGGGTGTACACGATGGGTGAGCCTATGGGTGAATTCATGCACACAAAAGCGCTCAGCACGTCATGTGCCGAGCGCCTTTGTGGTGCGGATGGTTAGGGGGTCGGTGAGGGAGTACGGGTGGGGGTGCGTGTTACATTCACTCCCAAATCAATGGTGCCACTTACACGGATACGACCACTGCGCAATACGACCGCTGAATTTTGGTTGTCAGATGTGACCAATAGAGCGCCGTCTTTTATCGCATCAATGCCAGGAGAAAACGTACAGAGGGTATTCCCATAATTTATGAGTGCACCATTCGCAAGTACGACGAGCGTACATTCATTGCCAGCTGCAATAGCGACAACGTTTGATAGTGTGCTCGGAATCTCAAGTTGACTTTTGCTATTCGCTCCCCAAACAACGGCTTTTCCGTTACTGAGTAATACGGCAGAATGATTGAAGCCTGCACTAATTGCAACGACATCAGTTAGACCTGGTGGAACGGTGGTTCGCCCGTTGCTTGCATCGCCCCAGGCAACCACAGTGCCATCAGATTTGAGTGCAAGTGCGTGCTGTGCCCCACCTTCCACGTCAATGTATCCGCTGTCTTTCGGTGCATTTTTCACCTGATTGAATTGATCATTCCCCCATGCAATCACACTCCCATCCACTTTGACTGCCATGGCGTAACGTGTACCAGCGCTAATCGCAATCACACCGGTGCGGGCTGCAACGGGAATATTGCGTTCGCCAAACTCGTTATTCCCCCAGTCATGCAACGTTCCATCTGATTCGAGTGCAAATCCCGTACTGGCCGCTGCTGCGATATCAATGAACGTTTTGTCTTTGAGCGCCGCAGGAATTATCGATCCTGGTGTTTTGCCCCATGCAATCAACGTCCCGTTGTGGAGTAACCCGAGGATAAACTGATTCCCCACCACGAGCTTTTTGGGTGTGAGTAATTGTGGTGTGGGTGTGGCCGAGTTGGTCGCAGTTGCCGTATGCGTTGCCGTTGATGTTGCCGTATTTGTACTGGTACGCGTATTGGTTGACGTACTGGTATGAGTTGGAGTGTTGCTCTCGGTTGGTGTACTCGTCGGGGTACGGGTAAACGTCTCAGTACGCGTATTTGTACTGGTGCGCGTGTCGGTCGGCGTACTGGTATCCGTTGGGGTGTTGCTTTCGGTTGGGGTGTTGGTCGGAGTCCGGGTAAACGTCTCAGTACGCGTATTTGTACTGGTGCGTGTGTTGGTCGGTGTCCGGGTATCGGTTGGCGTACTCGTATCCGTTGGGGTGTTGGTTGGAGTCCGGGTAAACGTCTCGGTACGCGTATTTGATGGTGTCTGTGTGTTGGTCGGTGTCCGGGTATCTGACGGTGTGACCGTATTTGTGGCGGTTGCGGTATTTTGGGTACATGCCATGCCGACTTGTGAGGGTTTGGTGTAGGTAACACAGTTACACAACCCGAGTTGACCATTGGTGTTGTTGCCCCAGCAGTAGGCAAGTCCATTGCCTGCTAAGCCACAAGTATGTGTGGACCCCGCCATAATCTCAACAAAAGTCATGCCGGTGGGCATGTTCACCAGCACAGGCATGAGCCGATTCGTTGTTGTGCCATCACCCACCTGGCCACTATTTTGTCCCCAACAGTAGGCCACACCAGTGGCAGTCAAGGCGCAGGTGTGATTCCAGCCAGTACTAATGGAATCAAACGTCACGCCAGTGGGCATGGTGACAACCACGGGGGTGGTGCGATTGGTCGTAGATCCATTCCCCAGTGCACCACCCGCATTGAGTCCCCAGCAGTAGGCAATCCCAGTGGGCGTGATAGCACAGGTGTGATACCGCCCCACACTCAGCTCGTCAAAGGTGACCCCTGCAGGCATGGTTACCACCGTGGGTACCGCGGCATTACTCGTAGAGCCGATCCCGAGTTGACCAAAGGCGTTGTACCCCCAACAGTAGGCATCCCCACTTGCCGTGAGTGCACAGGTAGAATATCCACTTGTAGCCAAACTACTAAAGCTAATCCCTGCAGGCATAGTCACCGCCACGGGAATGCTACTTTCCGTTGTCGTCCCATTCCCGAGTTGGTTGGCACGATTGATGCCCCAGCAGTAGACATCACCACTGGCAGTGAGCGCACAGGTGTGATACATACTCACTACGATGGAGACAAAGGTGACCCCAGTGGGCATACTAACCGCAACCGGAGTTGCACTATCCTCTGTGGTGCCGTCGCCAAGCTGACCAAAGATGTTGTTGCCCCAGCAGTAGGCGTCGCCACTCGCCGTGAGGGCACAGGTATGAGTGAATCCTGCGTTGATAACGACAAAGGTAACCCCGGTAGGCATGGTTACTGCGACCGGTATGTCACTCCACGTGGTCGAGCCGTTGCCGAGCTGACCAAACATGTTGCTGCCCCAACAAAACGCTACGCCCGTAGTTGCAACCGCACACGTACTATAGGCACCCGTGCTAATACTCGTGAAAATACCCCACGGGTAGCTGGGTGGTGTCGGTGTGCGTGTGTGTGAGCGGGTATTTGAGGGTGTCCGTGTGCTGCTGGCAGTATGCGTACTTGTGGGTGTCCGCGTGCTGGTGGCTGGGGGGACACAGGCTACAACCCGTGTGGGGGCGGTCGCATTAAGCAGCGTACAACTCCCCAGTTGCCCACCGCTATTACTGCCCCAGCAGAAGGCGACACCGGCACTGGTAAGGGCACAGGTATGCATATTACCTACTACCAGGATGCTAAATGTGAACCCAAACGGCATGATAACGGCTGTTGGGGTGGTACTACCCGTGGTGGTGCCCGTCCCCAGTTGCCCATTCGCGTTTGCACCCCAACAGAATGTTGTGCCCGCACTGGTGAGGGCACAGGTGTGATTCCCACCCAAATGAATAATCACAAACGTGATACCAGCAGGCATGGTGACGATAGTCGGGGTGCTGCTGC
>JBKCGB010000054.1:0-2057 GCA_046303375.1 Roseiflexaceae bacterium | reverse complement strand
GTACGCGCCCGCGTCAGTGCTGGATTATCTTGGCGCACCACCTCACCGTGTGGTGTGTGCGCTGCGCCATGCAGGCGTGCATCGGCGGCTGCACAGGCTGCAGCCAGCGCCACCAAGTCATGCATCGTGGCTGGTGGATCTGCTGCCACCACAGGGGCTGGCTGACCATCGAGGCGCTGTGCATAAAACGCAGCCGCCTCGACCAGATGATGCAACGTTGCCGCCAGCGACCAGCTGTTACCTGGCTCGCAATAGGTCAATACCGCATCGGGTAGCGTGCGCAACACGGCAAACAACTGGGCATTGGCCCACGCCATATGGCGGAACAGGCGGTCGCTGGTGGGATCAATGAATTGGGTCATGAGTAATTCTTCTGCGTAATCTTGGAGCGTAGGATTCATCAATATTCACGATGGTGATTTGGGCGCCATCAACCCCAACACACCACCGACTAATGGTACAACCGCACCTATTGGTGTGGGAATAGCAATGAGACAACCGATGAGTAGAGCTTTCCCGATGGCGAGACCCCATTCATCCTTGAATCCATGTTTTTGAATTAACGCACTAGCTATGCTAAATACGGCAGCAACAGGGATTGAAACTACCCAACCTATGCCAGCTAATTCTGAACCAAACAACATTAAATCAATTGCGGCCATACCAAATCCAACCAGCGGATGAAGCCCCATTGTCTGACAAAATTGCTGAAATTTGCTCATTGCAATATCCCTACACTATGCAAACCGGTACATCGCCAATGGTATACCACTAACCATATCATATAACAGTCACGTTCATTGAAGCTGGCGATTATTATTTACCAGCACTCAAATCCGGCGGCACCGTCATCGGCTAGGGATATAATGAAAGTAAACAATGTACAACCCAGTCAATTGGATAATGCCGTAGAAATAGGAAGCTTGAAGTATACGTACTCCTACCCATCCTCTCTACGCGCGTTCAATATCAATTCTCAACTCTCAATTCTGCATTGAAAAGGAGCGTCAATGCCACTCCACTTCCACCTGATGCACCCCGGCGGCCCGAGTCTGCCGGGTGATCCCAATGCGGCGTTTTACCTCGACGGTGTCTACCACCTACACTACATCCTGGCGCACCCATGGCAGGGGCAAGAGTCGTTTGCGTTTGTGCATGTGACTAGCCCCGACATGCTGCACTGGACGTGGCACCCCACCACATTGCAACCGAACTTTACCGGGCACGGCATGTTTAGTGGCACGGGCTTTGTGACACACGATGACCAGCCCGCCATCATCTACCATGGCCAGGGATCGGGGCGCAACCAGATTGTCGTGGCCAACGACCGACGCCTGACGGGCTGGCAAGCACCCTACCCCGTCGATGTGTACAATCGCGACGGCAGCATGGCCGACATCAGCCACTGGGACCCCGACTGTTTTGTGATTGATGGCACATACTACGCGATTTCGGGTGGAGAAAACCCGCCCCTGCTCAGATCGCACGACCTACGCACCTGGACATATGTGGGGCCGTTTTTGGCACATGATCTGCCCGATGTGGCCTATGGCGAAGACATCTCGTGCCCCAACTTTTTCCCCATCGGCAACAAATGGATGCTGCTGTGCATCAGCCACCACATCGGCTGCCGCTATTACATCGGTGATTGGGATGCAACAGCCGAACAATTTGTGCCACAGCACCACGGCCGGCTTAACTGGCGCCGCGACGAGCAGAGTTTGTTTGGCATGCAACAATGGCGTGTCGACTTTTTTGCCCCTGAAAGCGTGCTGACTCCCGATGGACGGCGTGTGATGTGGGCGTGGTTGGCCACACTCGGACGCCAAGACGGCAGCATGGACACCCGCACCATCCAGTCACTCCCGCGCGAACTCTGGTTGGCCGCCGACCACACGTTGCGCATGGCACCATTGCGCGAGCTGGCCACATTGCGGCATAGCCGAATTGTGCACCACGATGTCGACATGGGGGCGCCACAAACCAATCTCGCGCTCACCCCGGTCGGCGCTCAGCACCTGGTCGACTATGCGGGTGAAGCGGTCGAAATCCGCATC
>JBKCGB010000053.1:0-6300 GCA_046303375.1 Roseiflexaceae bacterium | reverse complement strand
CATTGATGCCGTGGCGCACGGTGACGATGCACCGGGTGGATGGCGCCATGCTTGATGATGTGGTCAGCGCGCAGCTCGGCGATGACGGACCGCGCCTGTCGCGCCCCGACCATGTCTGGATGCTCCAGCACAGCCGCGGGCACATCGGCGTGTTGATGGCCTATCTGCGTGCGTGGCAGCAGGCACGTACCGTGCCAGGGCGCGATTGGCGGGTGCAGGCCACACAGATTGCTGTAAGCGACGATGCCTTGGCCGCGCCACAGATTGCGACGGCACTGGCCAGCGAGTGGTATGTGAGCGATGATGCCACTGATGCACCTACGACACCACCCTCAGTGAGTGATGCGGCGCGGACGGCGCTACCTGTTGTCACTTTCGAGGTACCGGGAATTTTGTGGGTGATAGCCGGGGTGTGTCTGTTGGTGTTGGTGTGGATGTGGTGGCAAGGGGGGGGATGATGCGAGTGCTCTGGCTCGATGCCTTTCATGCTGGCTCACATCGGGCAGTGGCGCAGGGATACGCCGCACACAGCACCGCCCAGGTGACGGTGCTCGGCTTGCCACACGACGGCGGTTGGCGCTGGCGCATGCGTGGGGCGGCGGTTACGTTTGCCCGCATGGTGCGCGAACGATGGGCAGGTAAACTCCACCAGCACTTTGATGTCATCGTGACCACCGATATGCTGGATGTGGCGACCTTTCTTGCACTGACACGTGACATAACGGCTAATCTGCCAGTAGCGCTGTATATGCACGAAAATCAGCTGACCTACCCGCTTCCTGCGGGCCGCAAACTCGATTTGACCTGGCCGTGGCTCAACTATACGAGCATGTTGGCGGCAGATGCAGTGCTGTTTAACTCGAATTTTCACCGCCAAGCCGTGTTGGCGGCTTTGCCCAGCCTGCCACGACGTTTCCATGACTACCATGAGCTCGATGCGGTGGCGCGCATCGCGCCCAACACACATGTCCTCTACCCGGGGATCGATTTGCGCCGCTTTGATGGCGCGCCAGTCACTCGCCCTGGCGGCGCCCCTGTGGTGTTGTGGAATAGTCGCTGGGACTACGACAAACAGCCGCTGCATTTTTTTACCAGTATGGAAACAATGATGCACCAAGGCATCCCACTCCAACTCATCGTGGTGGGTGAATACGTGGACCCTGGCAACGACGACTTTGCACGCATGCGCCAGGTGCTGGCACCGATGACGCGCCATTGGGGCTATGTGCCCGATGCAGCGCACTACCGCGAACTGTTGCATCAGGCGGATGTGGTGGTGAGCGCTGCCATCCAAGAGTTCTTTGGGATTGCGGTCATCGAGGCCACGTATACCGGTGCCGTGCCGCTCCTGCCCAACCGCTTGGCCTACCCCGAGCTGTTGCCAGAGCCATACCATGATGTGCTGCTGTATGCTGATGATGCACATCTAGTGCCAGCACTGACGCGCCTGTTGGTCAATCTTGATACGGTTGATCGGAGCGCGTTGCGGCGCTGGGCGACACAGTTTGATTGGGCACAGCTGGCGCCGCAGTATGATGCACTACTCGCGCGTGTCGCGGGACGTCTGTAAGCGTTGGATGACTTTGATGGCCTCGCGGCAAATCGCCTGTAAGAGCATGATTTCGCGGCCGTTGGGCTGGGCACGGTGGGTCATACTGCGCAATGAACGCATTTTGGCGTGTGCGCTCGGGCTTTTGAAGAAATCAATGTGCCGTAGGGTTTGTTCGAGTGTCTGCAAAAACTCCTCGATGCGTGCGCTGCTCGCTGGCGGGTAGGTGATGCGCGTCGATTCGCGCACGGGTGGGACCACCATGTGGAGCTCGTAGCAGACCAATAATACTGCTTGAGCCAAGTTGAGCGAGGCATACTCGGGGTCTGTATCAATGGTAATTGACTGGTGACACAAGTCGAGCTCAGCCTTTTGCAGACCGTTGTCTTCGGGCCCAAAGAGCAGCGCAATTCGCTGGCCATTGGCTGCCCGTTGGGCAATCTGTGGCATCGCGCCACGGATATCGTCGGGTGGGAGTGGTGTATCACGGATGCGGGCCGTGGTGCCGACCACCCACTGCATGTCGTGCAGGGCATCCGCCAGGGTGTCGTGGACGGTGATGCGCGACACCACGTCTTCGCTGCGGTGGGCGACCTGCTCAATGAGTTCGGGGGTGTATTCACGCGGGGCAACCAGGCGTAACTGGCGTAGTCCCATGTTTTTCATGGCACGCACGCTGGAGGCAATATTGACTTGGCGCATGGGGTGGTGCAAGACCACGGTGACAGCATCACGGTATGTATTCATGGAATCCAGTATAAACGGTGCTTGCACCGTCGGCAACATTTCGCCGTAATACCCGTTACAATACACAGAGAGCCCATACAGAGGGGAAATACGATGGATTGGCGCCAGACTGCACCGAGTGCACGACATTTATATATTCATATTCCGTTTTGTCATCGACGCTGTGCCTACTGCGATTTCAACACGTATGCCAACATGGAAGACCGCATGGCAGCCTATACCGATGCACTCTGCCACGAGCTAGCTGCTTTGCCAGCGATGCCGGTGGTGACAGCCCCCGCTACCCCACATCCACTGTTGCGTGCCGATTTGCCCCCGACGATATTTCTGGGTGGGGGCACGCCCAGCATGTTGCCCATTGACCAGATGGCGCGGATTTTGCAGGCCGCTAATCGCGTGATTCCCCTCGCTGGCGCCGAAGTGACGGTGGAATGCAATCCGGGGACAGTGCTGGGGCGCGACTATCTGCGCGATCTGCGTAGCCTGGGTGTTAACCGCATCAGTATGGGCGTCCAGAGCCTCAGTGACCCCATGTTGCGCATGCTGGGGCGCATCCATACGGCCGCTGAAGCGCGTGCCAGCTATGAGGATGCCATGCGTGTCGGCTTTGATTCGGTCAATCTGGACTTCATCTTTGGGCTACCCGGGCAGACGCTCACCGATTGGCACCAGACACTGCACGAGGCAGTGACGTGGGATGTGGATCACTTTGCCATCTACTCGCTCATCCTCGAAGAAAGTACGCCGCTCTACGCCCAAGTCATGGGTGGGCGCTGGAGCGTGCCTGACGATGATGTGACTGGGCAGATGTATGCCTATACCATGGAGTATCTGGCCACCCACGGCTATAATCAGTACGAAATCTCGAACTGGGCGCGGGGCACGAGTGGTGTCGGCGGCTTGCCGCGCCATGCCGGCCTGCACAACGTGGCCTACTGGCTCAATGCTGACTACCATGCGGCCGGTGCTGGTGCACACGGGCATGTGGCCGGCCGGCGCTATGTGGTAACCCTGGGTGTCGATGAGTATATTGCACGTGCTGGCGCCCAGCAATCGCCACTGCGTGAGACCACCACACTCAGCGCCGCCGACATGCTCGCCGAGACGATGATGATGGGCTTGCGCCTCAACGACGGTATCAGCTTTGCACATATCCACGACCGGTGTGGCGTCGATGTGCGCCAGGTGCATGCCGCGGCCATTGCGCACGCCACCAGTCAAGGCTTGCTTGAGGTTGATGCACACGGCTTGCGTTTGACGCCGCAAGGGCGGATGTTTGGCAACCAGGTGTTTCAGCTGTTTGTCTAGCCTGTGTATGTGCTTTTGATTGGGAAAAGGAGCAACCGTGTACGATTTTGTTGCCACATACTACGATATTGAGCCGTCATCGCTCCAACCGGCGGCGCGTGGGTTGGTGGCCGAAACCTTTACGGCACGCAATAGCCACCAGCAAAAATTGTTTGTCAAAGTGACGCGCAAGCCGTTTTTTAAATGCCGCTTGCCCCAGAGTGCCCCTGCCCACGCCGCGCTGGCTGCGGTGGTGGGACCATTGGTCAATCAACCTGTAGCGACGCGCAGTGGTGCATGGCTGGCTAGTCATGGTGATGCCATGATGACGGTGAGTCACTACGTGGATGCGCCCAATCGCGAGGACTACGACATTGCAACTTTTGCAGGTGCGATTGCAACCATCCATCAGGCCACGCCGCGTATCCACGTGCCGATGGCGCGGGTGACGGTGTTTGAGCACGACGCCATTTTGAATCAGCTGATGCATCGTGCCTACAGCGGCGGGACGGAGTACTGGCAATACGACCTGTGGGAGGGACTGGGGCATCGGCGTGACCAATTCGAGGGCTACTACGCGCGGCTGTGTGAGCTGCAACGTGCCTATCCCCAGCATGCCAACCACCCATGGGTGGTGACACACGGCGATGCAGGTGGCAATGTCATCAACAACACGCCGTATGCGCTGACCATTGTGGACTGGGATTACACGGCATTGGCGCATCCTGAGCGTGATTTGTGGGTCTATCAGTATGATGCCACCTTTCTCGATGCCTACGCACATGCCACTGGCGGCTATCGTCCCGATCCGTACCATTTGCTGTTGGCTGCGTACCGGCAATTTTTTGACTACGTGGTATTTATTCTGAGTGATATTTTTTTGCAGCCCGCTGACGTTGACCGCACGCCGATGATTGCCAATCTGATGAGTTTGTGTGACGGCTGGGTGACACCGCATCTGCGCTAATGCGTGGAGTGCGCTACAATGGGATGAGCATATTGCCATGAGAGGATTGTTGCATGTCATCCATCGTCCTAAAGCCGGGTCGTGAGCGCGCCATTCGCAACCGTCATCCGTGGATTTTTTCGGGGGCGATCGCACAGAGCGCACCACCGCACGCCGATGAAGTCGACGTCTACAGCGATGACGGGCAGTGGCAGGCACGTGCCTTGTGGAGCCCCCATTCGCAGATTCGGGCCCGTGTGATGACGTGGCACCCCGAAGCCCGCATCGATACGCTCTTTTTTCATCAACGCGTGAGTCAGGCACTCGAATTACGCATGCGCCTACCCGCATATACTGACGCCAACGCCATGCGTATCGTGCATGGTGAGTCTGATGGTCTGCCTGGACTGATTGTTGACCGCTACGGCGATTATGTGGTCGTCCAACTCCTGTCCAACGGGATGGATCGTCGGCGTCAGCTGATTATCGACGTGCTGGTCGATTTGTTACGCCCCACAGGCATCATCGACCGCAGCGACGACGACATGCGCGCCCTCGAAGGACTCGCACCCAGTGCCGGCGTGTTGTGGGGGAGTGCGCCCACCGCACCCATCACCGTCATGCATCCGATGGGGCTGCGTGAGACGGTTGATTTGACGAGTGGCCAAAAAACTGGCGGTTATCTCGACCAAGTACTGAATCGTGTGTCACTGGCGGCATATGCCGAAGGTGCCGACGTGTTGGATTGTTTTTGTTATAACGGTGGCTTTAGTGTGGCGCTGGCCCGTGGTGGGGCGGCATCGGTGGTCGCAGTTGATAGTAGTGCACCAGCCTTGGCTGCACTGCAACACGATATGGCGCTCAATGCGGTGCAAATGACACCCCACGTAATTGTCGAAGCCGATGTCTTCAAGTTGTTGCGCGTCTACCGCGACCAAGAACGCCGGTTTGACATGATTGTGCTCGACCCACCCAAATTCGCCCATTCGCAGGCGCAAGTGGAGCGTGCCACGCACGGTTACAAAGACATCAATCTGCTCGCACTCAAACTGTTGCGCCCGGGTGGAATTTTGGCCACCTATTCGTGTTCGGGGCTGGTATCAGCTGATTTATTCCAGAAAGTCATCTTTGGGGCGGCCATTGATGCCCAGCGCGATGTGCAGATTATCGAGCGTCACACGCAGTCGCCCGATCATCCGGTGCTGCTGAGTTTCCCCGAGGGTGAATACCTCAAAGGATTGGTGTGTCGTGTCTGGTGAGATGGTGTCGCTGCCACTGTTTCCGTTGCCATTGGTGTTGATGCCCAATGCGCCGCTCACGTTGCATGTCTTTGAGCCACGCTATCGGGCCATGGTTGCCGATTGTCTGGCACAACGGTCCCTGTTCGCGGTGGTGCTGGTGCAACACAGTGCGGCTCACAGTGCGGATCTGGTGACCATGCAACAAATGCGCGATTATTTGGCTGTGTTTCCAGATGCTGATGACGAGTATCCCGAATACTTGCCCCATTTGATTGCCACCGAAGCCATCATCGACGAGCATGTGCGCTTTGATGATGGGCGTTACGGGCTACAGTGTCGTGGTGGGCGCCGCATCCAGATTACGGGGTTGACCCAGCGTATGCCATACCTGATCGCTAACGCCCGCAGTATGCCAGACACGCTGTCCGCAGCCACGCGCGCAGCTGCATTCGCACTCCGTCAGATGCATGCGCGCTATTGGCGGGCGGTACAACGAGCGAGTCAGCAGGATATTGCGGTGCCTGAGCTCA
>JBKCGB010000052.1:0-19107 GCA_046303375.1 Roseiflexaceae bacterium | reverse complement strand
ATATCAATTGGTGTCTGTGCGGTGCCACTGCCACACAATGCAAAATCAGCAGACAACTCGTCCCAGTGTGTCGGACCAACATCGCCACTGTACCCCCAGTGTACGTTGTGCGCCTCAGCCGGTGGAGCCTCCTTGGCAGCGAACGGCCACACACTACACGCCGCACAGACAAATCCACAGAGCACAAGTATCACGTGTTTCATGGGATGCTTCATCATTCAGCGATTCCTTTCCAAGCTCGGCGTATACACCTGTGCTATCGTGGTAGACACCAACCCACACTACGTGAGGCGGGTGTACACCCTTCTTGATGCATTTTTTCTTACACTGCAGCATGCACGCACATAGTATACAAAATTTGTATAGGAAATAGGATAATTGTTTTTGATTGACACAATTGGAACAAATGATTGTTGATTGATGTTTAACACTGCGTATCATCATCGTGTGCGTGTGGATCACATGCTGGCATACGACTACTACACCCCATGGCATGCATCTGTGCGTTGATTTGATGACATACCGCCGCAAACACTTCACATTGCGCCTGCGGTATAGTAACCATGACTTTGTGTGTTTGCGCCACATAATGCGTCCAAACACGCTGTGCGTGGTCACGCCCTGTGTCAGTCAGCGCAAGCTGACTGGCTCTGCGATCGTGGATATCCGGTGTGCGTACCAGCATGCCACTGCGCGTGTATTCGTCAACCAATGTCGTCATGTGTGCCTTGGAGATACCGAGCATTTGCGCATATGCGCGCATTGGTTGTTGTGGTGCGTGCAATAAAATCACCAATAAGCGGGTTTTGACCCCCTGGTATTCGGCTGGCAGTTGCTGCTCTATCCAGCCACTGTATAACGGTCCCAAGACTAATAATGCCGTGGTAATGTGCTCAGTTTGCTGCGTCATTGTTGCCTCGTTCACACCATGACCGTCGTGCTATTGTGGCATACCACCTGCGATTTGACAATATTAGTACGATACTGTACTATCTACACATAGTTCAATCCTGAACTATAGAGCAGAAGGATATCATTCTATGGGGAATCTTTTGCGCCGTGCCACACTCGCGGCACTCGTAGCTGCCATCATCAATGTTGTTGTCTTTTTGGTGGCTGTGCAAATCAGTGGCACATTGGTCGTCACCATGCCCGACCCGATGGATGTGAGCATTGTGCAACCGTTTATCTTCACGATGTTGTTGGGCATCCTCGGGAGTGTGGCAGCAGGAGCAATCGCGCTACGAAGCGCACAACCACGGCGCACATGGGTGATAATCGCCATCGTCGCAATCGTGCTCTACGGGGTACCACCCTTTTTATCGGCAGGGGTGACCACTGCCATCTGGTTCAACGTGATGCATGCCGTAGCCGGTATCTGTGTAATTCCCGCCATTGCCCGTGTGCTTCCTGAGACGCGCTAAAGACCACATGTGCCCCGTGCCTTTTGGCACGGGGCACATCCATATTTCAGCAGTTAGATGGTGGGAACGGCGCTGGTGTACCCCGCAAAAAAGGCTTCGATGTGGCTGCGGGCTTCGTCGAGTGTTGGTGCACGGTGGACTGTTTCACGCAGTTTGGGCGCACCCGGCAGGGCAATTCCAAAATGACCAATGATTTGTTTTGTTTTGTTGAGGGCCAGGCGTTCGCCGAGCTCGATGCGCATCAGCTCAATGTAGCGCACCAAAAACTCACATTTATCGGCTGGTTGTGGTACAAACGGTGTTTCGCCACGACGCAACTGAGCGATTTGCATGAAAATCCAGGGATTCTCCATGGCACCGCGCCCAATCATGATGCCACTCGCGTGATAGACGTCGAGGCGGCGCAGCGCTTCGGCGGCATCTTTGACGTCGCCCGAGCCGAGCACGGGGATAGAGACGACCTGACGCACTTCGGCCACACGACTCCAATCGGCCAACCCGGTGTAGAGCTGGGCACGGGTGCGTGGGTGGAGTGCCAGTGCTTTGATGCCCACCGACTCGGCCATGCGCGCTGTATCAAGATAGTTGAGCGAGGTGTCGTCCCAGCCGGCACGATACTTGAGCGTGACGGGAATTTGCACCGCATTGATGACTGCTTTGAGCACCTGTTCCATTTTGCACAGGTCTTTGAGGAGCGCTGAACCGTGACCACCGCCCGTGACTTTGGGTGAGGGGCAGCCACAGTTGATGTCCAGAATATCGGCACCTAGTTGCTCCACGGTGCGCGCCGCATTGGCAACCAGATCGGGGTCGTTGCCACTGAGCTGGATGGTGATGGGTCGTTCTTCGGGCAAAAATTCGAGCTGGTTGTGGCGCGCCCGCGCCTTGGGGCTGACGCTGGCAGCGTTGGTCATCTCACTCGACACCAGGCCACAGCCACCCAGAGCCAAAATCGAGCGCCGAAAGACGCTGTCAGTCACACCAACCATCGGCGCCAGCACAATGTTGGGGCTGATGCGGATATGACCGACGCAATATTCGTTGGGCAAATTTTGATATACACTAGACATGTGTGCACACACTCCAAACCCTGCATACAACCAGTCAGTATTATACCAAATCTGCGCCATTGCTACCGAAAAGGCCCTGTCTATGTACGAACTTACCTCGGCTCAACGCACCATGTGTGATATCACGCGCGAATTAGCCGCAAGTTTTGCCCCACGTGCCGAAGCGTTTGATCGCACTGGGACCTTCCCTGTAGACTTTTATCGTGAGCTGAGCACTGCTGGCTACCCCGCCTTTGTGGTGCCCCAAGAATTCGGTGGGCGCGGTGCATCGCTGTACGACATGGTTCTCACCCAAGAAATCCTCGCCAGCGGGTGTGGTTCGACAGCCATGGCCATCGACATGACCATCCATGTCATCGGGCGCATTGGCGAAATGCGCAACTACCCACCCGCCATCTATGCCACCATCTGCCACGACATCGTGCATCACGGCGCCCTACTCAATGCAGTGGCTAGCGAAAAAGAGCTCGGCAGTCCGTCACGCGGTGGATTGCCCCAAACTACTGCCAGCTGGGATGGGCAGCAGTGGCGCATCAACGGGCACAAGTTGTTTGTGAGCATGGCCCCCATCCTGCGCTACCTCATCACAGCTGTGGCACTCCCCACGAGTGCAGAGATGCCCCAAGGTGGCACGGCAAATGCTATTGTGCGGGGCGACAGTCCAGGTATCGAAATCGTGGATACCTGGGGGGATGCGCTGGCACTGCGCAGTAGTGGGAGTGGCGATGTCATCTACCACGATGTGCCGGTCGCTGATGCCTGGCTCATCGATCGCAAAGCGCTGGGAGCACCACCGGCCCCCCCCGAGCCACCTACCGGCATGGCATGGTTCGCGCTGACACTGGCGGCGGTCTACTTGGGTATCGGCCAAGCAGCACTGGATGCAGTGGCAACCTACGCCAAACAGCGCATCCCCACTGCGTTGGGCAAGCCCATCGCCACGTTGCCGCTGGTGCAGCGCCACATGGGCGAGGCGAGTATTCCTCTACAAGCGGCTCGTGCGCTGTTGCACGAGGTCGCGGCTACCTGGAGCTACCATCCTGCACAACGCATGACGCTCGGGCCACGAATTGCCGCTGCCAAATATGCGGCCACCAATGCAGCGCTCACTGCCACTGACCAGGCCTTGCGGATTGCGGGGGGCTTTGGGATGACACGGGATCTGCCGCTCGAGCGGATGTTTCGTGATGTGCGGGCGGGGATTACCCACCCACCCAATGATGATGCGGCGCTCGAAATGGTGGGGCGGAGTTTATCATCATGAGAATGCGGCGCGCCCACAAACATGTGCTATAATGGGCGGCGCATTCATGCAATTTATGGGAGCTAGGCATGACCATTACCGACGCCGCCGTCCAGACATCAACGTTTGATCCTACGGTCCCAATTACCAACGATTTCACCATCGTCGTCGCCACCGAAAACGGATCAGGCAGTCAGACGGCCAACAACGCCCTCATCCGTGCCATGTTCAAGATGGGCATTCCAGTGAGTGGCAAAAACCTCTTCCCCTCTAACATTCAAGGGTTACCGACTTGGTATAGCATTCGTATCAGCAAAGATGGCTACACCGCCCGTCGCGATGTGTCAGAGATTCTCGTCGCATACAATCCGCGCACATCCGAAGAAGACCTGAGCAAACTGCCGAGCGGTGGTGTGTGTGTGCATCCCGCCGACCTCAAGTTTGCCAATCCACGCAGCGACGTGGTGATGTATGCGGTGCCCGTCAAAGAGCTTGTCAAAGAAATCAACCCCCCCGCCAATCTACGCGACTACATTGCCAACATGTCGTACGTGGGTGTGCTGATGACGTTGCTCGGCATCGAACGCACCCAGATTGAAGCCGCCTTGATGCACCATTTCAACGGCAAACGCAAGGCGGTGGACCTCAACATGACGATGGTCGATTTGGCAGGCAAATATGCGGCCGACAATCTCCCCAAGCAAGACCCCTTTCGGGTTGCGACCATGGACAAAACCGCTGGACAAATCATCATCGACGGCAACACGGCAGCCGGCATTGGCGCAGTAGCAAGTGGAGTCAGCGTGGTAGCGTGGTATCCGATTACGCCGTCGACTAGCCTTGTCGATGCTATCACCGAATACGCACCCAAGCTGCGTCCCGCCGAGGAAGGGCGTGTCAACTACGCCATCATTCAGGCCGAAGACGAGCTGGCTGCTGCGGGCATCATCGTGGGAGCTGGTTGGGCGGGATGTCGGGCCATGACGGCCACGTCGGGCCCTGGGATTTCGCTGATGAACGAATTTGCCGGCTTGGCATACTTTGCCGAAGTGCCCATCGTGATATGGGACATCATGCGTATGGGGCCGTCGACTGGTCTACCCACACGCGTCTCGCAGGGTGACATCCAATCGGCCTACTATCTCGGTCACGGTGATAGTCAACACATCTGTCTTTTGCCAGGGTCAATGCAGGAATGTTTCGAATTTGCTGGCACGGCGTTCGATTTAGCTGAGCTTTTCCAGACGCCAGTTATCGTGCTCAGTGACCTCGATTTGGGCATGAACAATTGGATGACGGCACCCTTCGACTACCCCTCACAACCGCTTAATCGTGGCAAAGTGCTCCATACGGATTCCTTCGAAAAGTTTCTCGCAGAGCACGACAACAAGTGGGGGCGCTACCGCGACATTGATGGTGACGGCATCCCCTACCGCACTATTCCCGGCAACCAGAACCCACGTGCAGCCTGGCTGGGACGTGGCACCGGTCACAACGAGCAGGCCGTCTACAGTGAGCGCAACGACGACTGGCAACGCAACATGGATCGGCTGACACGCAAACACGACACGGCACGTACCAAGGTGCCGGCGCCCGTGATTGAGCATGTCGCAGGTGCACGGGTAGGCATCATCGCCTATGGGTCGAGCCACGATGCAGTGCGCGAAGCACGCCACATGCTCAGTACCCGTGGTGTCGCAAGTAGCTACATGCGGTTGCGTGCCCTGCCACTCAACGACGACGTCAGCGCCTTTGTGGCACAGTACGACGAGGTGTATGTGGTTGAGCTCAACCAAGACAGCCAGATGCTACAACTGCTATGTGTGCATGCACCAAAACATGCGGGCAAACTGCGCCCTGTCAATTTGTGTGATGGCTTGCCACTCACGGCCACCTTTGTACTCAATCGAATTCTGGCGCACCGTGGTGCCTAGTAAATAGAGGGAAACACGTATGACCACTGTTGCGAATCGTCCTACAAACGCTATCGGCTTGACCACCCAGGATTACCAGGGTGGCCAGACCACATTGTGTGCGGGTTGTGGACACAACTCAGTCACTAGCCAAATTATTGCGGCCTGCTACGAGCTCTCCGTCGATCCACGTGCCATGGTCAAAATGAGCGGTATCGGCTGTTCGAGCAAAACACCCGCCTACTTCCTCAATCGCTCATTCGGCTTCAACACGCTCCACGGACGCATGCCGTCAGTAACCACAGGCGTCGCGCTCGCCAATCGTACCCTGGCACCTATCGGGATTAGTGGTGACGGCGACACGGGGAGTATCGGGCTTGGACAGTTTAAGCACATGATGCGCCGCAATGTGCCCATGGTCTACATCGTCGAAAACAACGGCGTCTATGGGCTCACCAAAGGGCAACACTCGGCCACCGCCGATATCGGTCAAAACCTCAAGTATGCCGGCGTCAACGAACTCCCTCCCATCGACGTGTGCGTCGAGGCACTGGCTGCTGATTGTGGCTTTGTGGCACGTTCATTTGCGGGTGACGCCAAACAGGTACGCGAGCTCATCAAAGCGGCTATGTGCTACGAAGGCACTGCCGTCCTCGATATCATCAGCCCGTGTGTGACCTTTAACAATAGCGATGACTCGACGAAGAGTTACGGCTACGGCAAAGAGCACGAAGAGCGTATCCAAGACATCACCTTTATCCCCAGCTACAACGAAGTGCAGGTCGACTACGAGCCAGGCACCGAACAGGTGGTACGCTTGCACGACGGTCCTGTTATCAAGTTGCGCAAACTCGACCGCGACTACGACCCCACCAAGCGCTTTCAGGCCATCCAACTCCTCGAAGAAGCCCGCAGCAACAATGTCTTTGTGACGGGGTTGATCTACATCAACGAAAACCGTCCCACGTTGCAACAAGTGATGGACTTGGTGGATACACCACTCGCCTACCTGTCAGAATCTGCACTCCGCCCCAGTAAGCACGCATTTGATGCCGTCATGGGCGAATTCTAAATTGACCACACATCACACCGCCACGCAACATGAATGCGTGGCGGTGTCGTTTATAGAGGTGTACCATGCCACTCATTTATCATATGGCACTCGCTATGCGCTGGCAGACATGGCCTGTCGGTCAAGACTATCTCCCCAGTGACTATGCCAAAGATGGATTTGTGCATTGCACTGCAGGCGACGAACTGATGATCAAAGTAGCAAATCGCTTCTATCAAACCGTGCCAGGCGAATTCATTGTGTTGGTTGTCGATACCGATCGCCTGACGAGCCCACTCAAGTGGGAAGCACCCTCCCCAGGCGATACCCTGGCTCCACTCTTTCCCCATATCTATGGCCCTATCAACTATGCGTCGGTGGTGGCTACCAAACCACTCCACCGTGACGATCGCGGTATATTCGTGGGCATCGGTAGTTAATCCGTAATTATTACAAAATATAGTACTATATACATTGACAATAAAAAACGGCAGTGCTAGTATAAAGAGTAAATCGTTTACGCACATGAGAGCGTGTCTCCTATGCCACCGCGCTACGTCCAAAAATACGGGCCGATGTACCGTCGTCGTAGTGGTCAGACGCCATCGCACAACGAAGCAGCGCCAGCCAATCCAGCGCCATCACCACGCATCGTGGGGGGGGGCTTTACCGATTTGTTTGTGCCGAGTGAGCTGACGCCCCAAAACGGCGTCGTCGGGGTAGTCATTATCGCCGTCGTATTGGCACTCCTTGCGTTTCTCGTACCGATGCTCTTGCCGGCACGCGAGCCCCGAGTGGCTGCGGGCACCACGTTGCAGGGGGTATCGATGGCAGGGTTGACGCGTGCCATGTTGAATGAGCAGATTGGCAAGCGCTACAAGCAGTTTCTCGAGACCCCAGTCACCTTTGTCTATCGCGACCGTACTTGGACGCCATCTGCGAGTGAGATTGGGGTGTCTATCAACATACGACAAACTAGCAATGAATTGTTGGGAATAAGCACCGGGCGTGGGTTGTCGATTCAGCTACAGCATCTGTGGTCACAGTGGTGGGGCGTACTCGATGTTGGGCCGCACATTGTCATCAACGAAGCCAAACTCCAACGCTACCTTGTTTCGATTGCGCAAGACATCGATATGCCCGTACAGTTACCGGATATCAGCATCGATGAAACAGGTGCCGTCGAAACGACTCCCGCACAGAACGGGCGTTATTTGGTGATTAATGAGACCATTATCGACACGTTGAATGCACTCAAAACGGCACAAACCATGACAGTCACTGTGCGTACCGCACTGCTCAACAGTAGCAGTGATGACGAAGCACTCATCCAGAGTTCTCACGATGCCAAACAGTTCTTGAGTGCCCCAATTGTGCTCCGTCTCAACACACAAACATGGACATGGGATCGTGATACGCTGTTGCGATTGATTGTGATTGACCGTAGCGCAGAACGGGTCAACGTCATGCCTGATCGTGATGCAATCAGCAACGAAATCGACAAGTTGGCGCAATCCGTGGATAGTGGCAGTGTGGAGCCGCGGGTACGCATCAATGACGGGGTAGCCACCATTGTGCGTCCAGGGCAGGCAGGAGTCCGCCTCAATCGTGAAGAGAGCGTGCAACGGATCTATGATGCCCTGTTTGGCAACGAGCGGGTGATTGATTTGCCCATTGAGCAAGTCCAGCCGCAACTCGACGAAGCCACCATTCGTACGCTCCAGTTCAACGATATTCTCAGTACTGGACGCAGTAGTTTTGCAGGATCAGCAGCCTACCGCACCACCAACATTGTGGCAGGTGCCAAACACATAGACGGTGTCATGATTGCACCAGGTGCCTTATTTTCGTTTAATACCGAAGTCGGTGCCATCGATGAATCCAATGGCTTTGTGCAGGGGTATGCAGTCGTAGGGCAGCGTTCACAACTCGAATGGGGTGGGGGCGTCTGCCAAGTATCCACATCGTTGTTTCGGGCAGCATTCTATGCTGGATTGCCTATTCGTGAGTGGCATGCACATCCGTTTTACATCAAGTGGTACGACGAACACGCCTTTCCCAATGCTGCGGGTCCAGGGCTCGACGCGACAATTTTCACAGGGCAGCTCGACTTTCAGTTTATCAACGACACGGGGCATTGGATGGCGATTGAGACAACCGTTGACACCAAAAAGCAGATACTTGATATCCAACTCCGTGGCACGGCCACAGGGCGCAGTGTGCGTGTGGTAGGGCCCAAAATCACCAGTACGATTCCCGCCCCTACCGACCCCGTCTACATTGATGATGCCAGCCTACCCCTTGGCACCATCAAACAAACAGACAAAGCCAAAGATGGGATGAGTGTAGTGGTATATCGCATTGTGACAGTCAATGGCAAAGAGCAACCCGGCGAAGAATTTACGAGTAATTTCAAGCCGTGGCATGCCACCTACTTACGTGGCACCGGCGCCACGCCCACACCAACACCATGACCGAGGCACCGCCCTTTCACGGCTGCGTTGCATATACGCCGGCAACGTCCATACAGACACCCTGGCAAGTGGGTGACATGGGCTTGATGCGTGAGCACTTTAACCAGCTCGCCGAGCTTGGCGTGAGTCATCTGCTCATCACGCCAAGTTGGGCACATCTGCAGCCGCAGCCCAATCGAATTGCATCTCGCACCATGCGCTTCATCGAGCACTGTCTTGATCTAGCGCATCAGTCGCACCTCAGCGTTATCGTTTCGTTGTTAGCAATCGAGCACGATGGTGCTTTGACGCTGCCTGCGTGGCACAATCATGCCGATGTTGTGGGCTGGTTGCAAGGGCGCACCACGCAACCGATACATGTGGTTGGCTCGCCGGCACTCATTGATGGGCGCTGGCGCTCGCTCCAGATGGCCAACCCATTTACGACGGCGGCATTGGTTGATGCACAACACTTGCTAATTCGCACCGTCATGGGCTATTTTGCGAGTCATCCGGCATGTTCGTGGTGGTTGCTGGCTGCCGGCTGGAGCAGGCTACCCGGTACCACACTCCCTGCCCACGCAGCACACTGGTGGCAACAGCTGCGTGAAACCGCATTGCTTGCCGCACCACGGGCTCCGGTGATGAGTCTGATTGATGGGCCAACTCTTACACGACAGCATGCCTTGGATATGGCAGTGCTCGCCACTCACAGTGACATGCTGGTCGTCAATGCGGCGATGCCCGAACTCACGACCCGTGCACAGCGGAGTCTGAGTGCGCCAGCACTCTTTAGCCACGAGCTCGTCCACGCACTCAGCAACAAGCCTGTGATGGTCGCACTGCCACCCTTGTTGATGGCGCAAGCACGGGCATCATGGCAACGGGTGTCATGGCATCAACAGGCGCTCGATGTCCCTTGTGTCCCTGGTGAAGATGCAGGGTTGTATCTCGAACACCTGCTCCAACAACTGCATGCGTCAGGATGCGCTGGTGTTATTTGGCCAGCAGCATTCCCCGCACCTGCGCACCATGCCCTCCCATTCGTAACATGGGCAGCAGCACAATGGCCACTGGCGAGACACCCTGGGCTGTTGACACCTGTCGGTACTGCGTGGGCGCGCAGGTTTGGTCAGATACAACGGGTCACCGCACACACTGCCAGCATTGACAGCGAGCGGTACTGGCACCGCCCGCATGCTGAATTCCTGCGCTTGTGGCACACATATGCATAATCCCCTAGTAGTATAATGAGGGGCAAGAGCAGACGGGGTACGCATGGATACGACTGAGATGTACGAACGCGGCGTTGCCGACGCATATCGGGGTACACCGCATCCGTTTTACTATCAAAATTTCGAACCATATCGACAAGCCTACAATCAGACGCGCCAACGCATGCGCAAAACGAGTGCAATTCCCGTGATTGATGTGCGCCGATGGTTGCTCAACGGGTTGTTTGTGTTGACCGTGATTGTGGTATGTGTGGGGGTATGGTATTTCACCACCACGGAAGTCGTAGTGCCACGGATCGCAACGCAAACACCCATCATTTTGCCGACACTTGCACCCGCACAAATACTCACATTGGCAAGCCCGACGCCTTTACCACCTACACCTGAGCCACTCATACTCAAAAAAGGGGGCAAAGCGCTGATTCGCAACACCGAGCAACAACCATTGCGTGTGCGGATTTCTCCTGCCATTGATGCTAAAATAGTGGCCTACATGCGAGACGAAGAGCTCGTTGAAATCACTGAAGGGCCGATTTTGGCGGATGGGTTCGTGTGGTGGCAAATCAAGGGGCCAGCAGGGAGTGGCTGGAGTGCCGAATCCGACAACAACGGGATAACCTGGATTATTCCAGTACCATAGTGGTATCCATACACAGAAAAAGGTGCACACCCATGCAGACGAACCCGATTGTAGATCCCAAAATTGGCCAACGGATTGCCAGTATTCTGTTTATCACCCAAAGTTTGGGGTCTGCGGCGCTCATCTCAAATGTCACCGTCAATCCGATTATTGGCGCCCAACTCGGTGGCAGCGATGTGCTTGCCGGTGTGCCAGGTACATTACTCCTTATAGGTGCGGCCAGTGCATCGTATCCAGCGGGCATGATCATGCAACGACTCGGTCGACGGCCTGGCCTCGCACTCGGATTTCTCATCGGCTTTATCGGCATGTGTATCGGTGGGTATGCCGTGGTCACACATTCATTTTGGATGTTCTTGTTTGGCTTATTGCTTATCGGCGCAGCACGTGGTGCCGTCGACCAGAGTCGTTATGCGGCAGCGGACGCTAATCTCCCCGATGCACGTGCCCGCGCTATTAGCACTGTTGTCTTTGCTGGCACTGTTGGCGCAGTGTGTGGGCCATTGTTGGTGGCACCGCTGGGCAATCTGGTCAAAGGTCTCTTTGGCTTTGATGTGTTGGCTGGTCCCATGATTGGTGGTGCCATTCTCTTTTTGGTATCTGGGATATTGATTTTTACGCTGCTCCGTCCCGACCCACGTGACATTGGGCGCATCATTACCGAAGCACTCAAACGCGAAGACGACCCCCCACCTGCCGTAGCCCGACCACTCAACGAAATTGCACGCCAACCAGGCATCCAACTCGCAGCCTTGGCCATGTTGATTGGGCAAGCCATGATGGTACTCGTCATGACGGTAACATCACTGCATATGAAGCACTACAATCACAATCTGGCTGACATTTCACTCGTCATCATGGCACACACACTCGGCATGTACGGCCTGTCGTTTTTGACTGGCACCATCGCCGATCGCTATGGACGACCGACAGTGGTCGGTATTGGCGCAATTGTGCTGTTGTTGGGGTGTTTCATTGCCCCCATCTGGACGGACGTGTTGCCGTTGGCCGTTGCGCTCTTTTTGGTAGGTTGGGGATGGAATATGTGCTACATCGGTGGTTCGTCACTGCTTGCAGACAATTTGGCACCCAGCGAACGCGGTCGCTACCAGGGTGGCATCGAACTCACCGTGAATTTGTCTTCGGCAGTCAGTAGTCTAAGTAGTGGCTTTATCATCGCGGGACTCGGATTTACTACCTTGTGTGTCATCGCTGGTATCATCGCATTTGCACCACTCATCATGATTACGGTGCAACGGATGCGCACACACATACCAAGCCCACAGGTGTAATACAGATCTCATGCGTTATGTGCAACTGCTGTGTATCATTGCAATCGGCTTCTTGAGTGCGTGTGGCACGCTACCCACACCACAATCGCTGTCAAGTGTGAGCACTGCGGCACGTGATCAGCCGTGGCGCATGGCGGTGGTGATTGTGCACACCGCTACAGACATAGTGGTGACACCCTATGTCATCATCACACCCGAAAACGCACCGCAACTTGCCGAAATCAGTATCACGTTGACGATTTCTGCAGCGCAACGCATCCGCATACCGTGGCGTGACGACCACGGTATCCGCTACGCACCAGCCATACTCACCGGAGTGCTACGGAGTGACCCGCTGCGAATCGACAGCGTGAGCGAAATCACCACGGCACTCAGCGAAGCGAGTGTAGCCAACATGCCCACCAATCAGATTGTGCGTGTAATCGGGTTGCTCAACAGCCACCCCGATAGCGTGTTTCTGCATGATCGTGCAAATCCACGCATGAGTCGAGCGTTTCGTCCTGCGTGGGTCAGTGGTACCACGCCAATCCGGCTCGCCGAAGGTGCTCCCATCATGATTGAAGGAGTGCGTGTCGAAGACGCACTCATCCCGCTGGTCATTGCACCGGTTATCACGCGTTAACAACAACAACCCCACTCGTGCGCACAGCGCACGAGTGGGGTTGACTGCATACTGCGAAGTTAGACGACAGCGACTTCGCTATCGCGGTCAAAGGCGTGCATGCGCGACATATCGACGACCAACTCGATGTTGTTGCCTACTGCGGCTTTGGTGCGTGGATCGAGGCGGCTGACCATTTCCTTACCACCATTTTCCACAAAGGCATAGACTTCACTCCCGAGGGGCTCGCGCACGGTCACATTTGCACTCAGACGAGCGGTATTTTCCACACCGACTGGCACAAATGATGCATCGTGGATGTTTTCAGGGCGAATGCCAAAGTAGACCGACTTGCCGATGTAGCTTTCAAGTTTGCCCGCTTTGTTGGCAGGTACGGGTAAACGGAATGAACCGACATCCATGACTAGACTGCCATCACCGCGACCAACAGTGGCCTCGAAGAAGTTCATCGAAGGCGAACCGATGAAGCCCGCCACAAACATGTTGGTCGGGTTATCATACAGGTTCTGCGGGCTGTCGAGCTGCTGCAACACGCCATCTTTCATGACGGCAATACGCGTACCCATTGTCATCGCCTCAGTCTGGTCGTGGGTCACGTAGATGAACGTGGTCTTGAGGCGCTGGTGCAGCTTGGAGATTTCGGCACGCGTCTGCACGCGCAATTTGGCGTCGAGATTGGACAGCGGCTCGTCCATCAAGAAGACGGCCGGGTTACGCACGATGGCGCGTCCGAGCGCCACACGCTGACGCTGGCCACCCGAAAGGGCCTTGGGCTTGCGGTCGAGCAAATGCCCGATGGCCAACATTTCAGCTGATTCTTTGACGCGGCGGTCGATTTCAGCCTTGGGGGTTTTGCGCAACTTGAGACCAAAGGCCATGTTGTCGTAGACCGACATGTGTGGGTAGAGCGCATAGCTCTGGAAGACCATGGCGATGTCGCGGTCTTTGGGGGGCACATCGGTTACGTCGCGGTCACCGATGTAGATGTGCCCGTCGGTGATTTCTTCGAGGCCCGCCAAACAACGCAATGCCGTGGTTTTACCACAGCCTGACGGCCCTACCAACACCAAGAATTCTTGGTCGTTGATGGTGATGTCGAGGTCCTTGAGCGCGGCAAAATCGCCGAAGCGCTTCCATACGTGGTCGAACTTGATTCCTGCCATGTCTGCATTCCTCCATTGGTGCAACAGAACCACTGATTATTACTCGCCCAAAACATTTAGGCGCTATCCTACGATACCTGTGCTAGCGCGCACCATCAGCGTCGGTGCCAACAACTGCGTCTGCGCTGGCGCACCTGCCAACTGCGCTACCAGCATGCGCACTGCCGTCTCACCCATTGCGAATCGCGGCTGCCGAATAGTTGTCAGCGGCGGTTGCATGTATGCGGCCGGTGGCAAATCATCGAACCCGATGAGTGACACGTCACGCCCTACCACCAAACCGGCATCTCGCACCACACGCATCGCGCCATAGGCCAATTCGTCGCTGGCGGCAATCACGGCAGTGGGCAGTTCAGGGGCGTTCATCAACTCGAGCATGGCTGCTTCGCCGTCGACTTCACGACTCCCACCAGATACCACCCCGCCATCCAACACGCTGAGACCAGCACGTTCTAATGCGACGACGAACCCATCGACATACCACTCACTCGTCGCAAGTGCCACATCTGGCGCAATCAGTGCGATGTGCCGATGTCCCAATCCGACTAAGTGCTGCACTGCCAACTGCATGCCGTGTGCGATATCACTCATGACCCACGCATCACCTTGTGGAGCGAGGCTCACTGCCATCACACCCGCGTGATGCAAGGCATCGACACGCGCATCGTCAGCACCCGGGTCACAAATCAAGACACCGTCGACTTGACCACTGCGCGCCACCATCACACAGGTGCGCACTACATCGTCATTGCGGGGAATCAACAAGAGCGCTAGTCCCTGCTGCGACGCTTCATGCGCCATTCCAGCCAATACTTCGGCCATGGCAGGATCTGCCAAACGGTCATAGCCACTCGCCATCGAAATCCCCAACGTGCGACTTCGTCCGCGCAACGCACGCGCCGCATGTCGCGGCTGGTAGTCGAGTGCGACTACGGCGGCTATGACTCGCGCCCGTGTCTCCGCTGGGATTGCTCCCTGGCCGTTTAATACGTACGAAACAGTGGCCGTCGAAACACCAGCGTGGGCTGCAACGTCTCGAATTGTTGCCATGCACTTGTCTCTTACTCGGGGAAGTTAAACGGTTAACCTGATTGTATGCGTCATTACGAAATTTGTCAAGGCGATACGTCATGGCATGGCGGTAACGTGGGTGGGGTTGGCCATGCGATGGTGGGAAGGAGGGGCGCCATGAAATGACGCCCCTCCTTCATCCTTCCTCCCCAATCCAACGCACAAAAGGCAGTTGATGAGAAACAGTCTGTACGATACGCTGATCAACTGTCCAAAATTCGCACTGTTGCATTTCTGCAAGTGCAATGTACTGCGTGTCATACGCACGAGATAGCGCATAGAGGTTGGCTAATTCGAAGGCACGCAAATACATTGCATGATGGCTGATTGTTTCAATGGGGAATGACAACATTTGTGCCAGAATGTGTTGACCATCAGCTTGATTGAATCGTTGCTGAACGACAAGTTTACGACACACGGCTGTGACTTCGGCATACAACAGCGGTGGGGCGATCAATTGTTCTCCTGCAATACTCCAACGTGTGAGCTGCGTGTATACCCGTGTATGTAATGGTTCATCTGCAACTACAGCAGCAATCACAATGCTCGAATCAATTACTATCATCGCGGTCAACTTC
Source organism: Roseiflexaceae bacterium (assembly GCA_046303375.1). Lineage (GTDB taxonomy): Bacteria > Chloroflexota > Chloroflexia > Chloroflexales > Roseiflexaceae > UBA965. Next base: position 3,352 of record JBKCGB010000052.1, on the reverse strand, counting down.
GTTGCGTACTTCATCAAGAACGTTCATGAACTGCGCAACAGGAGCAAGGCGTGCCCGTAACTGACTGGTGTGTGTTTGCCATGTTGCAACATCCACCGGTGTATGCAACACCACATATTGTTGCATTTGCGATAACACACGTTGTTTGCTTGCATCGTCGAGTTTTTGAAAATTTTCAAGAATTATTTGTTCAATCATGTGCGACATCACGACACCCCTTTCGTTGTCATGAGTATATCATTATCGTTACGAAATATGAAGTACGCCCGCCCCCGTCATGGCATCGGCGCAACGTGGGTGGTGTGTAGGGGCGACATGAAATGACGCCCCTCCATCATCCTTTATAATGGTTCCATTCCATACAAAGGAGCACTTCCATGACTCAATCCCTTATCGATTTGCGTAGCGATACCGTCACATTGCCATCACCTGCCATGCGCGAGGCCATCTACAACGCCCCACTAGGCGACGACGTCTACGGCGATGATCCCACCGTCAATGCCCTGGAAAAAATGGCCGCCACCAAAGTGGGCAAAGAAGCCGCCTTGCTGGTCACCAGCGGCACACAAGGGAATTTCTGTGGCGTGCTGTCGCACTGCCAGCGCGGCGACGAAGTCATCGTCGGCGACAAATGCCACATCTACAACTACGAAGCCGGCGGCGTCTCGGTGCTGGGCGGCGTAGCCATGCATGTGGTGCCTACCACCGATGCCGGCGAACTCCCCCTCGAGGCGCTAGCGGGTGCCGTGCGCAATCGCCATGACCCCCATGCTGCGTATACTCGACTTGTTTGTCTGGAAAACACGCACGGCGGCACCGGTGGCAAAGTCGTGCGCCCCGAATATATGGCGCAGGTCAAATCATGGGCGCACGCCAACGACTTGGCCGTGCATCTCGACGGCGCCCGTGTCTTTAATGCAGCAGTGGCGCTAGGTGTCGACGTCAAAACGATCACCCAGCATGTCGACAGCGTACAATTCTGTCTCTCCAAAGGGCTCTCCGCCCCTGTCGGATCCATCCTTGCTGGCAGTGCCGAACTCATCGCCAAAGCACGCCGCCTACGCAAAATGATTGGCGGCGGCATGCGTCAAGCCGGTATTATCGCGGCGGCGGGCATGGTAGCACTCAACGAAATGGTCGATCGCCTGGCCGAAGATCACGTCAATGCCCAAATCCTGGCAGCTGGGCTGGCACAAATCCCGGGCATCGCCATCACCCCCAAAAACGTGCACACCGATATTGTGGTCTTTGACATCACCGATGGCCGTACTGCCGGCGACGTGGTCGCCGCCCTCAAAATGCACGGCATTCTGGTAGGCGCCTTTGGCAGCCACAAAATCCGTGCCGTCACACACTACGGCATTGATGGCAACCATGTGGAAGCCACCCTCGAGGCACTCCGCACCGTCATGAGTCAGGCACCCAGTAGCGCGAGTGCCGCCACCGGTCCCTACAGCCGCTAAACACGTCACCCCCTGCCGTACATGCGTGCGGCAGGGGGGATTATTGTTTCACGAACCCACACTACTGGGTCAACACACGTTGCATGTAGGTCAACACTTCTTTGGCTTCAGGAACAGGAAACACCGCATAGGCGTGGAACATACCCGGTGCCTCGACGTAGTGCGCCAACAAGCCATGCTGCTCAGCCTGCGCACGCAGCAAGCGCACATCCGGCAGAAATATCTCGTGTGCGCCCACCCAGATGGCCAGTGGCGCCACCCCGCGCATATCACCAAAAAGCGGACTCACCCATGGGTGGCGTGCATCGAGATGCGCCTGCCAGTGCTGCCCAGCCATCACGAGTCCAGCAATACTCAGTATGGTATCGCCAGCATCAAGTGGCACTGCCTCCGGGTTACTCATGGCGATATCCAGCCACGGCGACAACAACCACAGCTGTGCCGGCTGTGGCAGCTGTTGGTCGCGGAGGTCTTGTGCAACAGCAAGTGACAAGACCCCACCTGCCGAATCACCAGCGATATAGACATTGGGCGGTGCTGTCTCTGCCACAATCGCAGCATATACGGCACGCAATGCGGGAATGACATCAGCCGCATGATGATTTGGCGCCAATGGGTAGATGGATGCAATCACGGTGGCATTGGTCGTTTGTACCAGGCGATCCAGCATCTGCCAATGGAATTCCGATGCCTGGAATATGTATGCCCCACCGTGCAAATACCACACCACCCGCCCCGACGGTGTGGCCGATGTCAGCACCACGGTATCCATGCCACCCACCGTCGTGCGCTCGACGCGTGATTTGAATTTGACCACCGGCAACACATGCGGTTGTGCATTACTCTGGCGACAGGTCTCGATGATCTGGGCTGTCTGCGCCGTATCTGCAAACATTTGCTTGATGTTGCGCCGTTTGAGCATATACGTAAACAGCATGCCCATTAGGCTGGCTCGTGCCATGTCACACCTCTTTTAAATGGTAGGAGTATGTAACAAATATACACGATTTCCACTTACACACATCATAATATACGTGCGTGTATACAGCGTAACGTCTTCTTCATTGCAATACGTACCGTACCCGTCCTATCCATCATTATCACGTTTTGTGGTAGCATCATCATATCCAGACACAGCAAAAGGGTGCTGCCATGACCACACTCACCATTGTCCCACTCACCATGCCTGGGGTACATTTCGCCCCCGAAAATCCCTTGCCGCGCTTCCGCGATGATCCACCACACCGCCATGTGGCCGTGCACGCATCACTCCCTGCCGCCAAGCATCACCTGCTCGGCCACGAGTGTGGCACACGTGTGTTGCCCTACCGCATGCAAGACAACTATACGCGCCAGCGCATCCCCATCACCTATGATAGTGTGGTACTCGAAAACGACATCCTCAAAGCCACCTTCATGCCTGCCTTGGGCGGTCGCCTGCTGTCGCTGTTCCACAAACCGAGCAATCGCGAATTACTCAACCGCAATCCGGTCTTTCAGCCCGCCAACTTGGCCATCCGCAACGCCTGGTTTTCGGGAGGTATCGAATGGAACGTCGGGCAGTACGGGCATACCTTTGCTACCTGTTCACCAGTGTTTGCGGCGGCCATCACAGGTGCCGACGGCGAGCCCGGGTTGCGCCTCTACGAGTTTGAGCGCTGCAAAACCCTCTGCTGGCAGATTGATTTCTATTTGCCACCCGGCTCGCCGTGGCTGATTGCACATACGCGTATCGCTAATCCCAACGACGTCGAGACATCGATGTACTGGTGGAGCAATACGGCCGTCGACGAGCGCCCCGATGTACGCGTACTCGCTCCCAGCCGCAACGTGATTTACACCGATTTACGTGAAAAAGAAGCCCAGTTCGGCTTTGGCCCTATGCCCCA
>JBKCGB010000051.1:0-8644 GCA_046303375.1 Roseiflexaceae bacterium | reverse complement strand
AACTCAACATCCCCCCCGAGGCCACGGCGGTAGTTGCAATTGTCGCAGGAGGGCAGCACACGCTCGCACTACGTGCAGACGGCACTGTGGTAGCGTGGGGCAAAAACACGAGTTTGCAGTGTGCAGTGCCATCTTGGTAGGGGTTACGATGTCGGCAGTTTTTCTTTGTGAATCAGGCGGATATCGTTGATTTGCATGGTGCGTTCGACTGCTTTACACATGTCGTAGATTGTCAATCCGGCCACACTCACTGCTGTGAGTGCTTCCATTTCGACACCCGTGCGGCCGGTGGTTGTAACCGTGACCGTGATATCGATGCCTGTTTCATCGGCGACGAGTTGTACGTCGACCGAATTCAACGCCAATGGATGGCAGAGTGGGATCAGGTCTGCGGTCTTTTTGGCTGCCATGATTGCCGCCACACGTGCCACTGCAAGCACATCTCCTTTGGGTAATCCACCTGCCACAATTAAATCACGCGTGGTACTAGTCATGGTGACATGTCCACGTGCAATTGCGGTGCGTTTTTGTTCGGGTTTGCCACCCACATCAACCATGTGGGCATGACCGTATGCATCGAGATGGGTAAGTCCACTCATACCTGCCTCCTTTGATATCTCTGTGCCTAAGCATACCGTACTTTCGTGCAAAAGTGGGGCTGTGTGGGGAAAGAGTATGCCATATTCACCCGTTGCCCTTGCGGTGCGGGTGCGCTTTGTCATGCGTGGTCGGCATGCACGTGTGATTTTTATGACAGCATCATTATTTGTGTATTTATTTTCTATGAAAAAAAGACTTGCAAATTTCGTACATACCGTAGTATAATCCGTGCAGTGGGGATAAGTGGGGGAAAGTGGGGATAAATTCCTCATTTCACAGAAATTTCCACATTCTGGAGTCAATGTATGTTTCTCGGCGAGTACGCACACACGCTCGACACCAAGAGTCGCCTTGCGATACCGTCACGCTTCCGCACACTACTCAGCGAAGGCGTGGTGATTACGCGTGGGTACGACCACTGTGTGATGGGCATGGCGATGCCGATGTGGCAGAAATTGGCCGACCAGGTGAGTGACCTCCCACCCGGTGAAATCCACACGCGGAATCTGCAGCGGTTGCTTTTTTCGGCAGCATCCGAGTACACCCTCGACAAACAGGGGCGGATTTTGTTGCCAACGACGCTGCGTGATTATGCGAGTATCACGGGTGACGAGGTAGTGGTAGTCGGGGTCAACAAATACTTCGAAATTTGGTCACCAGAACGCTGGCGCGAAACGGTGGCCGCCATGGACGAAGAGACCGATCAACTGGTAGCACAGCTGACAAGTTTGAAGTATTAATCATGACCACTGATTTCCGGCACATATCGGTGTTGCCTACGCACATCGTGGCAACCATGACCGCGACTGCACAGCGTCGTTACATTGATGGCACGTTGGGTGGGGCAGGGCACGCAGCCGCCATACTGGCTGCGAGTGCGCCACACAGCGAGCTCCTTGGCATCGATCTGGACCCTGTGGCGTTGGCCACCGCCCACGACCGACTCAGCGCATTTGGTACACGGGTGCATCTCGTGCGGGGCAATTATGAGTTCATGGCCACCTATGCCGCTCAGTTGGGGTGGGAATGGGTCGACGGGATTGTACTCGACTTGGGTGTCTCTTCGTATCAGCTCGACACGCCGGCACGTGGGTTTTCGTTTCAGCATGATGCACCACTCGATATGCGGCTTGACCCAGATGGCGATATTACTGCGGCTACGTTGGTCAATACGCTTGATGAGCGTGCGTTGGCGGATGTGATTTATACCTATGGTGAGGAGCATGCGTCACGCCGTATTGCACGATTCATCGTCGATGCACGCAAGCGCACGACGTTGACCAGTACCAGTCAATTGGCGCAGGTGGTGACTCGAGCCCTTGGGGGACGTCACGGCAGAATTCACCCGGCGACACGGACCTTTCAAGCATTGCGTATTGCAGTCAACCAAGAATTGCGCGTGCTCGAAGCAGTCATTCCCCAAGCGCTGGCGTTATTGGCAGTAGGGGGGCGCTTGGCGATTATCAGTTTCCATTCCCTCGAAGACCGTATCGTCAAAGTGGCTTTTCGCCACGCCATGTTGCAGGATGATCGCACTACATTCCGTGTACTGACACCCAAACCGCACGAAGCTGATGCGCATGAGCAACAGGTGAATCCACGTAGTCGTAGTGCAAAGTTGCGTGTGATTGAGCGTATCAGTGTGCCAGCGGTGTGATATACTACAAATAATCGTACTACACAACAATGAATTACGAGGTAACGTATGGCAATCCCATTACGACAGTTATTTCCACTCCAGCAAGCGCGTCTGCGTCGTTTGGAGTTGGGGCGCTACGTCCAATTGGACGGCAGTCGTACATATATTGCACTTGCGTTACTATTAGCGCTCATGGGTATTGCAACTGTGGCGCAGACGGTGCGTGTGGCGCAGACGGGGCATGAAATCGACATGTTGATGGCTGAGCGCACGCAACTCGAACGTGACCAAAAAGCCATGATGTTGCAAATTGCTGATGCACAATCAATGTTGCGGATCGAACAATACGCCAAGGACACCAACATGGTGCCCAATCAGAACGTCCCTATGCAGTACATGATTTTGAAGCATGAGCAGGGTGTACTGCGTGTGGAAAGCATGGTTACGCCATGATGCACCCCCATGATGTCAGCCCTACACCGCCGCGTACGCCACGCGGTAGCGACGCACCACGTTCCATTGTGTTGCATCCATGGCGGCTCGGTGCGGCATTTATTATCGCCATTGTCATGTTGGCTCGGATTACTGTGCAAGTCGCTGACGTGCAGTTGCTCGATCGTGCAGGCTACGCCAAACGTGCCAGTCAAGAGATTGATCAAACTATTACGGTGGCCGCGAATCGCGGTGCCATTCGAGATCGCAACGGCAATTTGCTCGCTGTTGACGTGGAGCGTGAGAGTTTGTATGTCTCACCCAAAGAAGTACCACCGAGTGATGCTGCCCGTCTCGCAGTGACATTGGGTGCGATTCTTGCGGTACCGACCGAGCAAGTGCTCGCCAAATTGATTGATACCAGTCGTGATTGGGCACCCATTGCACGCTGGCTCAAACCAGAAGTGGCCGAAAAAATCCGCATTCTCGACGAGCCAGGGTTGCACTTGGTGTATGAGCCACGGCGTTTTTACCCGCAGGGCAAATTTGCACCACATATTATTGGTGCGACCAACTTCAACGGTATCGGCATTGCGGGAGTCGAGTCGAGTTTTGATGGTTTTTTGCGTGGGACTGATGGGGTGATTACTGCGGAAGTTGACATCAACAACAATCCGATTTGGGCACGCCCCTATGCGCGCCAAGATGCAGTTGATGGCAATGAATTAACCCTCACCATTGATGCGTACATCCAGCACATGGTCGAGCAAGAGCTCGGTCAGGCCATCGACCAACATGGAGCCTCTGGTGGATCAGCTATTGTCATGGACGTCAAAACCGGGGCGATTTTGGCGATGGCGAGTTTCCCATGGTTTGACCCCAACGACTATGCCAAATCGGATCCGAGTGTCTACAACAACAATCCGGCAGTGGGGGCCGTCTATGAGCCGGGATCAACCTTCAAAATCGTAACGGTGGCAGCCGGATTACAAGCCAAGGCCTTCGATGAAAACACCGAAGTCAATGACACGGGTGTCATCAAGCGCTATGATTACACCTTGGCCAATTACGACTACAACGGGCGTGGTGCGGTACGCCCAGTCGATGTGCTCTACTATTCCAGCAATATCGGTGCGTTGTTGTTTGCTGAAATGATGAGTGAGTCGGTGTTTTATCGTACTGTGGATGCCTTTGGTTTTGGGAAAGTCACCGGCATCGAGTTACCTGGTGAAACGCCGGGGATTTACTGGCGCCCGGGGACTGCTGGATACACACCCATCAATCTCAACACCAACTCGTTTGGTCAAGGTATCGCCGTCACCCCGCTACAAATTGTGCGCATGGCGGCCACGGTGGCCAATAACGGCGTGATGATGCGCCCATACATTGTGCAGACGCGCTGTGTCAAAGATACATGCACCGATACGCAACCCCGTGAGCAGGGACGCCCCATCGACGCTGATGTGGCCTATCGTGTACGACAGATGCTGATGCAATCGGCCAATCACTACGTGAATGCGCAACCACCAGACACCAACTGGCTCGTCCCCGGATTCCGTGTGGGAGCCAAGACGGGGACATCGTCGATTCCTGATGGATATGGTGGCTACACCAACCAGACGATTGGTTCGGTGGTGGGGATGGCGCCATTGGATGTGCCCCGGTATGCGGTGCTCGTCAAAATTGATCAACCCCAAGATGACCAGTGGGGTGTGCGTACCGCGTTACCCGTCTATCGGCGCATCATGATGGAACTGATGCGCTATGACCGCATTGCTCCTGATAACTCGTTGGTTGGCGAAAATCAGCGCCCTGGCGTGGTGGGTGGTGGCTAGATGATAGTGCTCAGTGACGTATTCCGTGGTGTGCAGTCAGTGCCTCAACCGCACGAGACAACCTTTGCTAATCCAACTGATGCACACCGTCAGATTGCGGCGGTGGCCATTGATTCGCGTCTCGTTGTACGAGGTGCGCTTTTTGTGGCATTGGCTGGTGCACGCGTCGATGGTCACTCGTTTGTGGATGTAGCTGCGCGTGCTGGTGCTGATTATGCGCTGGTGGATGCGCACAAAGGTGCGTTACTCGCCAGCGCGCATGGCTGGACACTCGTACCGCCAGGTGGAGTGGTACCGGCCATGTGGCATGGCCCATTACTGATTGCAGTGTCCGATCCGTTGCATGCCCTGCACCAGTTGGCACGTTGGCATCGGACACGCTACCAGCCACAGTGGGTGGTGGGGATTACTGGGAGCGTGGGCAAAACATCCACCAAAGAGGTCGTGGGTGCATTATTGCAAACCCACCTCACCACACTCAAATCACCGCGCAGTTATAACAGTGAATCGACACTGCCTCTCGTTGTGTTGGAATTGACTGCTGCGCATCAGGCTGCTGTGTTTGAAATGGGTATGTATGCAGCAGGCGAAATCGCCTTGCTGGCCGATATTGCTCGACCCAATATCGGTGTAGTTACTGCAATTGGCCCATCACATCTGGAGCGGATGGGGAGCATTGCGGCCATTGCTGCTGCCAAAGCAGAACTCGTGCAAGCGTTGCCCGCTACTGGTGTGGCGGTGTTGAATCGTGATGATGAGCGTGTCTATGCCATGCGTCCACTGACTGCGGCGCGCGTGATGAGCTACGGGCTGCACGCTGAGGCCGACGTACGCGCGAGCGATATTCGCACGCACGGTATTCATGGCACCACATTTGTGGTGACTGCTCCTGGCATCCATGCCGAAGTCTTGCTACGGGCTCCCGGGCTCCACCAAGTGCGCAATCTCCTCGCAGGTATCGCAGTTGGGGTGGTTGCTGGGGTGCCGTGGGATCGTATGGCACATGCCATTGCACACGATATCGAGCAGTTGCGCTTTGTGGTGCGGCAAGGTATGGCCAACACCCAGATTATTGATGATGCCTATAATGCGGCACCGACGTCGATGCAGGCGGCGCTCGAATTACTTGCAACTGTGCCTGCGCGGCGTGTGGCCGTGCTCGGCGACATGCGCGAGCTCGGCCATATCGAAGTCGATGCGCACCACGTCGTGGGGCGCCACGCCGCGCAAGCTGCCGATGTGTTGGTGGCGGTGGGTGACCGTGGCGCATGGATTGCTGATGGGGCGCGGCAGGCCGGCATGACGACCGTCTATACGGCGCGTGATACGCTGGCGGCCATTCCCATGGTGCAATCACTGCTCCAAGCTGGTGATTGTGTGTTGGTCAAAGGTTCACGGGCCATGGAAATGGAACGCATTGTAGCCGCGTGTTGTATCGATTAACGGCATAAAGAGAGGGTTCACGGCATGCAAGATACCCTGCGTGCGTTGCTCATCCAAAATATTGATCGAGGATTGCTCCTCGCAACCGCTGCAGCCATCATCGTCTTGATTAGTGGGCGGTGGTGCATTCACGTATTGCGCGCCTACAACATTCGTAAACGAGTGCGCCAGGTCGGGCACGACCCACAAGCGGGTATCGGTCAACTGACCATGGGTGGGGTGATGATTATCATTCCAGTGCTGATTTTGACTGTGCTCTTTAATCTGATTGACCGCTGGTCTATGTTGCTGCCACTGGGAGTGATGCTCTGTTATGCGGTGCTCGGTGGTATTGACGACTATTATTCACTCGAGATTGTGCCATCAACACATTATGGTCTGACTGAGCGCACCAAGGCGATTCTCCAGGCAGTGATAGCCATTGCTGCAGGTGTGTTTTTGTATTGGCCAGCCCCCATCGGCTTGCAGCACTCAGGGTTGACGTGGGTCCCATTTATTGGGCAAGTTGATGTTGGCTGGTGGTTTATCCCGCTGGCTGCTGCTATCATTTGGGTCACCGTGAATGCAGTGAATATTACTGATGGTGTAGACGGACTATCCGGGTGGACATTGTTGATTGCCTTTTTTACCTATGGGGTAATCGCCTTTATCAATGGTCAATTTACTAATCTGATGGCTCTCAGTATGACGCTCGTAGGGGCATGTGCCGGCTATTTGTGGTACAACGCCCATCCAGCCCCAGTCATCATGGGTGATCTTGGGTCGATGGCGCTGGGTGGTGCACTGGCGGTCATTGCGTTGCAATCCCAACAATGGGTGTTGTTGCCCATTGTTGGGATTATTTTTGTGGTCGAGGGACTCTCGTCGTTCATTCAGGTGGTATATTTTAAGTATACGCGTTGGCGCACAGGTGAGGGAGTGCGTATCTTTAAGATGGCACCACTCCACCATCATTTGCGCATCAAGCGGTGGAGTAATCCACAAATAACTCAACGTTTTGTGGTCATCAATATGGCAAGTGCATTGCTTGCGGTATCGTTGGCGTTGTGGACATAACGATAGCTATTGGGGCATGACGACGCGGGGCCTATGGGTGTTGACCATGGGTGTCTGAATGCCACAATTCGGGATCACCATCGAAAAGGGGACGACGGTGCAAGAAACTCTACGCATGTTGCTTGTGCGTGACATGTCACGGGCGTTGTTGTTGGCGGCAGGGGCATTTGCTGTCACACTCGTCTTTGGCCGCTACTGGTTAATGGTACTCAAACACTACCGCATCGGAAAGCGGGTGCGCCAAGAGGGACCAGAGTCGCACTACATCAAGACGGGTACGCTGACCATGGGGGGAATGATGATTATCGCCCCCGTGATTCTGCTCACAGTGGCATTCAATCTCATTGATCGTTGGTCCATGCTATTGCCCCTCGTCACCATGGTGCTCTTTGGGGTGCTTGGTGCAGCAGACGACTACTTATCATTGACGGGCAGTGCTGCTGACCGGCACGGCTTTACCGAGCGCACCAAGCTTTTCTTCCAAATTGGTTTGGCATTGGCCATTAGCATCGTCTTGTATTTGCCGACCCCATATGGGCTTGCGAATTCGGGGTTGGTACGCATCCCGTTTGTGGGTAGTTACGACATCGGCTTTTGGTTTTTTCCGATTGCTGCGTTTATCATCATCGCCACCAGCAATGCCGTGAATCTCACTGATGGGCTCGATGGATTGGCTGGCTGGAATCTCGCAGTCGCCTTTGGTGCATACGGTGTCATCACGTTTTTGAGCGGTGATTTCACTAACCTGATGACCCTCAGCTTCACGTTGATGGGTGCTTGTGTCGCATTTTTGTGGTACAACGCGCATCCTGCCCAAGTCTTTATGGGCGATCTCGGTTCGATGGCACTCGGTGCAGTACTGGCGGTGATTGCCTTGCAATCGCAGCAATGGCTCTTGTTGCCACTAATTGGCATTGTTTTTGTGAGTGAGACGATTTCATCTGCCGTACAAAAATACTATTATAAATATAGCCGGTGGCGTACCGGCACACCGGTGCGCCTGTTTCGCATGGCTCCGTTGCACCATCACCTCGAGATGAGTGGCTGGAGTGAAACCCAAGTCACGCAGCGCTTCGTGTTAATTAGCATGGTAGCTGCACTCTTGGGTGTATCACTCGCGCTCACGTTTCAGCCACATGCGTCAAATACCACGCAGACTCAGCCGCATGCAGTCGAATCCGTAGCGGACCCACAACCGTAGAGAGGTGTACGCATGGAGCTTCGTGGCAAAAAAGTGCTCGTGATGGGCTTGGGAGTGCACGGCGGTGGGCTAGGCGTGGCACGTTTTTGTGCCGAGGCAGGCGCCGACGTCGTCGTGACCGATCTGCGCACTGCTGATATGCTCGCAGATTCACTCGCAGCTTTGGCCGATCTCCCTATTACCTACGTATTGGGTGAACATCGCCTCAGTGATTTTACGACGTGCGACATCGTGGTACAAAACCCAGCAGTGCCGGTGACATCGCCATATTTGGTGCATGCGCGTACTGCCGGGGTGCGCATCGAAATGGAGATGACGCTGTTTTTCCGCTTGTGTGCGGCGCCGATTATTGGTATTACGGGCACCAAGGGCAAAACGACTACCGCCACGCTGACTGCATTTTTGCTCCAGGCATGGCGTGCCGACACGGTGCTTGCT
>JBKCGB010000050.1:0-24988 GCA_046303375.1 Roseiflexaceae bacterium | reverse complement strand
GGACGTGGATGCATTTCTCCATAGAGCACTGCTGCTGCATCAAACGATGCAATCGCATCATGATGACGGAGCATCATCTGTAATGCGATGCCTCGTTCAAACATACACCGTGGATTATCACCATCGATTGTCAAGGCACGATCAAATGCCTGCAACGATGCCGTCAGTTTGACCATGTGCAGGGGTGTAGGTGACGTGAATTCTTCGAAATCCTTGGCAAGCGGTACTTGTTGGCGCAGTGCCACGCCCAGGCATAGCTGATAGACTGCTTGGGTGGCATCGGCGGTCACTGCCGCAGTCAACGCAGTAACGGCATCGTCTACTTCACCAAAATCAAGCAAGAGGATACCGTACATAAAGGCAGCTGGTGCATGTTCCACATCCAGGTGATAGGCAAAGCGCGCCGCATCCAAAGCTTCGTTGTATTCACCCATCGCCCGTAACACCCGCGCCAACACCCGCCAATGCTCGCTGACTTTGCCTTCGATTTCTACTGCACGACGTGCCAGCGAGAGTGCTTCTTCGTATTTGCCTTGGGCCGCAGATACATCAGCAAGGCAGGCCAAATTATGCGCGGCATTCGGCATTTGCACCATCACACGGCGCAGCTCTGTTTCTGCCAATGCATATTCACCAGCATGAAAGTAGAGCATCCCAAGGCGATAGATAATATTCCAGTCATGCGGAACCAACGCATGGGCACGCGCCATACTTTGGGCGGCACGGTCATAATCGTTGATGGCTTCGTAGTCTTCAGCAAGCTCAACCCACCAGTCATGTGACTGATCACGCAAACGTGTCGCTGCAATCATGTGGGGAATCGCCTCACCACGGCGGTTGCCGGTACGCAAGACGGTCGCGAGCTGATAGCGGGCAAAGGCATCATTGGCATTGAGTTTGACTGCACGCTCTGCGGCATCCAACGCCCGCTGGATTTGTCCTTTGTGCATCATGATTTCTGACATCAACGTCAGTGATTTGACATCGTTGGCATCACGCCGAAGCGCCTCGAGCACATCACTCGCCGCCGCATCGAGTTGATTGGTCGCGAGCAGCAATTCAGCCCGTTTGCGCCACAGTACGGGATGGTCAGCAGCCACTTCGAGGGCGTGGTCAATTTCTGCAATCGCTTCTTTGTGCCAGCCACGCCGAGCCTGCACATCGGCCAAATCTGCACGCCAATGATGTGCATCGGGACGATGCTTGATAGCACGTTCAAACGACTTGACTGCACTTTTGTTGTCGCCAGTGCCCAAAAAGGCCCGTCCGAGTGCGTGATAGTATTCGGGGCGATCGTTGAGCAAAATCGCCTGTTGCAACACGGGAATCGCCTCTTTGTCGGCACCCGATTGATGCAACAGCAGACCGAGTGCATACTGCCAACTCGCCTGATTCGGACGCTTGCTGACTGCGGTGCGGTAACTTGCAATTGCAGAGGCTCGATGCCCGAGCCCCAAAAACGCCTCACCAAGCAATGCGTGGTATTCTGCACGATCAGGGTTGCCACTCACGGCCTGCTCAGCGCATTCCCGTGCTTCAGACCACCGCGCACATTGCGCATACGCCTTGCTCATTTGGGCATGCATTTCTGCTACCAACGAGTCGCTACTCACCATGCTCTTACGCTGTGGCGTACTTTTGACCAAATCAAGTGCTTGTTGCACCTCAATGATGGCCGCTTCGGGCACACCAATTGCCAGCAAGACTTCACCCAGATGCAGATGATGAACCGCCGATTTGGGGAACAGGCTGACTAAGCGTTGCGCTGCATCAGCCGCCTGGGTCACATCTTCGAGAATCATGGCCACCTGCCGCATACCACTCAGTGCTGCTTCGTGCTGCGGCTGAGTATTGAGTGCTTGTTGGTAGAGCTCGCGTGCATCCTGGTGCTGTGCCAAACCACACAGTGCATCAGCCGCAGCGACCATGGCATCGACTGCATTGCTATCAATCCCCAACGCGTGCTGTGCCACACTCAGCGCCTGCGTATACATCCCCTGTTGACTGAGCAGTCGGCTACGCATGCACTGAATATCGACACGCGCTGGTGCCAGTGTGGCTGCGGCATCGAGATGTTCTTGGGCCTCGTTGGGACGGTCCGTATTGAGGGCCATCTGCCCCAAGTGCAACAGTACATCTACATTGCCGGCATCCTGCTGAAAGGCACGCTGTGCCAATTCATACGCCTGTCCATACTGCCCATCCTGGGCAAGTGCCTGGCTATATGCCAGCAAGGTACACACATCATTGGGGTGACGTGTAAGTGCCGTTTCAAACATGCGGATAGCTGCATCTATCTGGCCCGCACCTGCCCAGGCACGGCCAAATGCCTCCATGACCACACTGCTTGTGGCATCCACGATTCGTTTCAAGGCAAACAACGCATGCTTCCAGCGCCCTTCGCTGATATACAGCAACCCGGCTTGGAGCCATGACTGATCGTTGTGGCGATCAAGCCACAACGCTTTGGCAATATAGCGGCGCGCACGCTGTGGTTGTCCACGACGGAGCGCAAACCGGGCTGCAATATGCAACAAGTCTACGTCGTTGTCATGATGTACAAGCGCGCGTTGCAACACCGCATCACCTTGTTCGAGGTGCCCAAGTGCTTCGTAGGCATCAATGGCATCGCGAAGCAATGGAATGTTGTCAGCATCAATACCCACCGCTTTGTTATAGACATCCACCGCTTCGCGATGACGCCCCAGCTCGCTATACGACTGTGCCATAGCATGCATATACATCGTCTGTGTGGGTGCCAAGGCAATCGCCTTGCGATAACTCGTCAAGGCCAGATCATGGTCACCACGCTTCCACTGCGCCACCGCAATATCACCATGCACTGCCGGGTCGTTGGGGGCATGTTGCAGTGCCACACGCAAGGCCTGGAGCGCATGATCTACGTCACCACGTCGTTGCAACAGTTGCCCAAGCTTGCGGTGTGCCATGATACTGTGTGGTGCGAGCTCGGTCGCTTTGCGCAAGGCGGCTAGGGCGCCGTCTTCGTCGCCACGGGCATCGCACACCGTCGCAAAATCCACATATAACGTATCATCACGCGGGTGGAGCTCGATGGCGCGTTGCAACGATGCCCAGGCACGTGTCATATCACCGAGTTGCATGTGCACACGCCCTAATGCGGCATGACTGCTCGCATCATCAGGTGCCAGGCTGAGTGCACGATCGAGCGCACTCCGCGCCCCCTGCATATCGCCACGTGCCAAGCAAATGCGCCCCATTTCAGCCAACAATGTGGGGTGTTCGCCTACGTGTTGCATGGCGGCAGTCAGCACACTATGCGCCTCATCAATACGGCTCAGTGCTTCGAGCACGCGTACTTTTTGGCAGTAGAGCTCCACATCATCAGTCACATCACGCAGCGCCGTGTCAAAAGCCTGTAGGGCTGCCGGGTAATTGTGCTGGCGCACATAGATTGTCCCAAGTTCGCTCGCCACACGTGCCACCTGACGCCGATAGTTGTCGAGCAACTCTTGGAGCACCGAGGTGGCCGCATCAAACGAGCCGAGATGCCCGTAGGCAATCCCCAGTTGATGCCGACTCTGTGTGTCTTCAGGGCGCAGTTTACTCACCATTTCAAACGACTTGGCAGCTCCCGACCAATCGTGCATGGCGACCGATAGCTCAGCCACACGGCGTAGCATGTCCACATCATTAGTGGTAGTGCTCATGGTTGCTTCGAGTTGCTGCCGCGCCAGGGCAAATGCCCCCTCTTGTTGCAACACATCGGCAATCGCCATCTGCACTGCTGGGGTGTGCACCCCGGCTCCTTGCATGATTTCATGAAAGCGTGCATTGTCATGGCGCAATACGGCTTTGACTGCGGGGCGCATTAATCCGAGGTCACACAAGCGCCGGACGGTGCCTGGGCGATTATCACTTAACGCGACCAGCAATGGAATGACATCATCATCGCTACTCAGCTCCCCCACACTCCACGTTGATGCGGGCTGCGCAACAAGATGTACCGCAGTAATCAGCGCACGGATCAGCGGATGTCGAAATGTCAGTGTCTGCTGTTCGTAATCAAAGGTAAAAATACCCGCACTGATCAGCCCCTGCACACCGCAAATCTGGGCATCATCACTCGGTGAACCCAAGAGTTGTTGTGCGACCATGGCCGTATTCGCGGTATGCGGAAACACCTTTTGCATCACATCACTCAGTGGCCACGGCTCACGAATGGTCTGCAAATCGTGGTACATGCGCATCACCAACGCGAGTGCATCGGCGGGTTTCGGATGCACTAACGCCAACGTGTTATGCATCCAATCACGCAGAAACGGGCCACGCATCTGAATAGTGGGTTCCGGGGCATCCGCATGCGTCATCTGCACCAAGGATTCTAGCCAGCGCATACGTCCAGCCAGGGCAATCAGTGCGTCATCGCCATCAAGGAGTGCTGCAATCTGTTCACCACTTCGTTGGCGCAGTTGTACCAACACATCGCGTGGAGGCAACGGCCGCAACATACGAACTTCTGCACTACTAAACCAGGGGCGAAACAACGGCAGTGCCTCGCTACGGCAGGTCAATACCCAGCGCGCTCGAGCGCCGAGCGTACTCATCAACGTTGAGATACTCGATAGCACCGCAAGCTGGATGTCACTGCGGAGTTGTTCGAGCCCATCAATAAAAAACACCAAGGTTCGGTCACCATATTCGCGCCATACTGGTAGTACCCCGTTGACACTGGCTGCGATGGTGTGTTCGAGTGAGTCCTGAAAGGTGTGCAGATCGACATACAACGGTACAAACGGTGCCTGTTTGGTTTTGCTTTGGCGTTGTTCTTGGAGTGCTGCCGTTGCCAACGTCAACGCCAATAGACGCACACTACTCGTTTTGCCTGATCCAGCGGCACCACTCAACAACAACCGCGGTGATTGCTCCATGGCGTGACGCAACGTGAGTTGTTGTCCACGCCCGCGATCACCTGCTTCGTTGACCACAGACAAGGGCATCAACGCCCGAACCGCAACGGTATCGGGGTGGTTGATGAATGCCTCGAGATAGGTTTTAATCCAATCGGTGCCGTGTGTCATGCCACAATCATCGTTCTACTACTCGTTGTCCTTCACGCACATCAAACCGTGTAACTAAGTCGGCAAACATCATCATGATGCGTTGGATATTACTGTCATCCACGGCCCCTCGCACCAACAACGCTTGTGGTACCATGCCCGCATACGCTGCCGGCACGACCATCACGTTATCATCGCTGAGGCGCATCTCTTCGTGGCGCAATGCGTCTACTAACTGCTCGTAATGATGCCCAGTAAGCGCAGCGACCCACTCACTCTCCGCAGGTGTTTGCCACAACGCCTCAATGCTCCGCTCGGGACCAGGCGACACCATGGCCAACCCATCAAGCCCTAGCACATTCACCAGACGCTGGCTGACAGTCACTTGGTCACGTATTGTCATGTCGGCTTGTTGACCTATCATCTGCCACAAGACCAACATGGCATCGTAATCGCGGGCACGTTGATCACGGCTCGTGAGCATGAGATTGCGCATCCGCACCAACACCAACAGTTGTGCCAAGGCCTCGTGTTGCATTGGATCGAGCAGGGCTGGATTGCGGTAGACAACCATGGCACTCTGCTCGTCACTATGCGTCGACGAAATCACGAAACTGTCCGTTTTGTTGGTATGTACTGGCGTAACTCCCCCCGCCACATAAATATCGACTGCGGCTCCGACAATGTCGTAGGCACGTTCACGCGCAATCTGTATCAACTCCACTTGGCTTTCGGCTTCGACCACACGCAAATTCTCGTGCTGCCATGCCGCAAATCGCTCGGTGTGTGTTTTGGTGATGACTGGTGCACTCTGCGTCTGTACCCCGGTGTAGAGACAGGTAATCGCCCCCTGCACCATGCTACTCAGCCATGCCACTATCGCCCCTGCCACGAAATGGACGCACAATACCGCAATCAGCCCATCACTGACTCGTGGCATGTCAAATATCGCTACCACCAACAAAATCACTATTCCCATGCTCGTTGCCGCAATTGCATCGCGGCTCCCACCATGCAACACCCCAAACAGAATCAATACCAACACGACCCCAATCACCGGACTGAATATGCCACCCGTACTACTGATCAGCAACGCTACAATTGCACCATCACCGGCCATGCGCAACCAGTACGGCATCGCAACACGCTGCTCGAGGATGAGCATTACCGCAGTGAATATCATGCTGATGGCGATACCGATCTGCTCACCAGCAGAGCTCCCTGCCAACGCACTTGCCGCAACCGCCATCACCAAGATGCGCACAGCGATTATTGCTTGCGCAATGATGTCCGTCATGCGTCGCTCAAGTTGTGGCAATCGTGATGGTGGTAACTCGTTCACAATGTGCGGTAGTCGTACCGCAATCGTGCTCTTCATAAATGTTGGAATCGAAACAAACATACCTACCTCACTCCGTATCGCACTCGCGTTTCAGCTACATTACATTAACATTACAGAAGAATTATCCAAAGTATAGTCACATTACAAGTAATTGTCAAGTAGTTTGTAATCTACAAGTAATCAACTACATAAAGTAGTTGATTTTTACATGAAATTTTGGGTACATTTGAGGGATAAATTCTGTCCTGTTTGATGGCTTTTCCATGAACACGATAGCATCTGCACGACTTTTTAATTTTTATGCGCATAGCCCGTTTCTGTCTTGTAATCTTTTTGTAATAAAACACACATGCAGTATATACTGCATGTGTGGAGGCGTCATACGTAGGGGGGGTGCGCTCAAAACGTTTAGCGGGCGCGCATATCCGCACGCGTCAGCAGGTCTGTCGGCATATCTGACGTCGTGTCATTAGCAGGCAACGGTGGCACATCCATTTGACAGCCAGCGGGGATCGGATTGGGGGGAGTCACACCAAAGTAGGCTTGCATGATCTGGGTGACTGCGGGCACCGCAATGGTAGCCGAGCCATCGTTCATATCACCACTCCCCTCACTCAACACGACCACTTGAATTTGCGGGTCTTCGTATGGTGCAAATCCCACAAACCAGGAATGGCTTTGGCGCACGATCACGGTACCAGCACCGTTGGGGTTTTTGACCGTTAATTCGGGGCCAAACTCAGCAGTACCGGTTTTGCCAGCGATAGACAAGCCAGAACACTGTGGGCGTGCCGCCAAGTTGGGTCCTTCGAGCACGGAGCGGAGCATACCAACTCGTGCTGTTTCATAGTATGCGGGATCAAAATCGAGTACCTGCACGACCTCTGGCGCAATCTCTTTGACCACCGTGCCATCTGAAGCCACAATGCGCCGCACAATTTGTGGGCGATAGATTGTCCCATTATTGGCAATCACCGCACCTGCCATAGCAAGTTGGAGCGGGGTGGATTCCAGGTTACCTTGGCCGATAGCCGCATTGTACGTATCACCTGTTGTCCAGGCAGCGCGCAGTGCTTGTTGTTTCCAGCCAGGGGTGGGCACGCGACCCGGTTGTTCGCCATAGAGTTGGATGCCAGTCAGGCTACCAAAGCCAAACTTGGTAAGTCCTTCGGCCAATTTATTGATTTGCAGACCCCGAGGCACGGTTTGTTCTTTGGGTTGCAGGTTAATCACGCCCTCTTTGTTGCCACCAGTCACCGACATAAAAAAGACGTTCGACGAGCGCATCAACGCTTCGGTGACATCAATCCAGCCATTGTCGCGTGGTATCGAATTGGGGAAGCGATAAAAACGATCTTCGACATATTGATCTTTGAGTACCAACATGCCCGGATCACGGATTTTGGTATTGGCGGCAATCACTCCTTCATGGAGGGCGATGACGGTATCAAATTGCTTGAGGGTTGAGCCGGGGGGATACTGCCCCGAGATGACACGATTCGTCAGCGGGGCTAGGCGTTGGTTTTCGGCACGTTGGGCAGGTGGTGGATTAAGCAGAGCCGCTAATTCGGTGCCACGAGTCGGGTCAACCCAGATATTATTGTCATAGGCTGGCCAGCTCGCCATGGCCAGAATCCGGCCCGTCTTGACTTCGATGACCACTGCAGCGCCACTCTGCATCGGCAAATAATTGCGTTTGTAGGCGTATCGCTCAGGCATATTGACTCGGCGCTGTTCGGCGGTCCGAATCCAGTTGCGCAGAATCTGCTCGACCTTTCGTTGGAATTCGATGTCAATAGTGAGTACCACACTATCCCCGTCACGGGTAGGTTGGATGATCTGCGAATCACGCACCGGCCGCCCCAACGAGTCAACGATCACCGCCTCGATACCCATTTGCCCACGCAACTGCTCTTCGTAGCTTGCCTCGATGCCACTTTTGCCGATACGATCATCATTGAGATAGCGTGGGATACCGAGCTCGTAGCGGTTGACCTTTTTTTGGATGATGCCACATTCAACAGCATGACCAATGGAATCGAGCAGACCAACCACCCATGAACGTGCCGGATTTTGGCGCACCAACTCACATGAGCCGACCCGCCCCACATACCCCAAGATATGCGACAGCGACTGCACATCGTCACTCAACGGATAGCGCCGGCGATAGTCTTGTTCAATGACGACCCCAGGGAGATTGCCTGCGTTCTCTTTGAGTACCATTGCCAAGGTACGTGGAATATCGCGTTTGACCACAATCGCCTGATAGCGTGGCGTATCGCTGGTGCGTACGAGTGTTTCAATCGGGTTGTCGAGTGTCAACGTACGCGAAAATTGCTGGCTGAGTTGCAACGCAGCTACGGTATCACGTGGTGGAATCTGAATCGTGACCCATGTTTGAATTTGCACTTTATCCACGGTCGGCGCTACCGATTCACCAAAGACTTGCACCAAATCGGTGCGCAACTCGGGGCGTTGTGCAATTTGCGTGGCCGGTGAGATGACCAACGTCCCCGTGATATCGAGCGCACTACTCAAATCTGCGAGAGCACTATCCACATCACGCAGCAATGCCGCATCATCACTTACAATCGGTGCATTAAACCGTGGCACAAACCGCACCAGCGGGGCATGTCGTTCTACGATTTGTGTGGCTCCAAAAAGTGCGTCTTTGGGGACTGCGATTTGCATCGGCAACATGCGTTCGACTTGTTTGAAGTCGGCAAGTGGCACATTGGCGAGGCGCGTATCAAGCGCATCACGCAGTACTTTATCATTTTTGAGCACAATCGCCGGAGAAATCGTCAACGTGTTGGTGATGCCAAGCACTTGACTCAATTCAGCAAATACTTGCGCCCGTTCAAATGACCCTTCCACAGGTAGATCGCTGGCACGAATCGCTACCGTGTAAATAGCACTACTTTCTGCCAGTAGCGTGCGCCCATCACTCGCATATACCTCACCCCGAAACGGCCGAATCGGCACGTAGCGTGTGGTATTCGATGTCGTCGCATACCGGTACCGTGCGACTTCCGCATCCACAAGCTGGAGCTGATAGAGTCGACCTATCAACACGACAAATATGATGCCGACTATCACTTTGGGCAAAAAAATGCGCATAGTCAATCCTGTTTAGTAGACATCAAGTGGTAATTCGCCGCGACGAATACTTCGCACCCAGCGGAGAAGCAAAAAAATAGGTAAGGCAGGAATCACAATCATCAACATTTCTGGCAGGGCAACTGCTGTCAGATAGGCCAAGAAATCATATCCACCAAACTGCACCACTAGCAGTAGCGCATTACAAAGATGATAGACGATACCACCCACCAATACGGCCACAATGGGCAATACCCAGCTTTCGCTGGTGATGCGTGACAATAGCACATACACGATGCCCACGGCGATTATTAATGCAATTGCATGCACACCGAGACGCGCACCACTAGTCACATCGAGAAGCAATCCCCCATACAATGCCCACCGTACCACTTGTGTTACCGGCTCGAGGAGCACACGCAACACCACCAAGAGCAAGACGAGGTTTACCGCCAAGCCAATCCACGTAATCACAATAATTTTTTGCATGACCACCATGCCAAACAAAATCAGTATGGCACGGAGTTCATAGCCAATGCGTTCTTCTATTTTGTATCGTTTTGGATAATCCATACGTAGCGCACCAATTCAGGATTTACATAGGGTTGGACATCGACGTAATTGCTCCGCCCTTCATCGTAGGCGTTGCGCGTTATCCCCACGGGCACATCTGCTGGAATATACGCATTGGGCAACGATTCACCGTACTGACGTGTAAGGCCAGCAGTTACCACCACATCACCCGTTGCGATATTGGCTTCGCGCTCGATTTCGCCCATTTTGAGCATGCCATCGTCGTTGATGGTGCCTTGCAACACACCACGCACAATCTCGGTGCCACGATAGACCTGGACGCTAATCGAGCTGCTATAGTCACTAATCAACAGGATATTTGCACTTTGCGCATTGACTTCAGAAACCACACCAATCAGGGAGGGTGGGCTACTACTCTGGCGTGCAATCACTGCCATCCCCACTGCCACTTTTTGGTCACTCCCTACATCTACCACCGCCACATTCCGCCCATCAGAAATCGATTGCACAGCGATATTCGCCCCAATCAGCAACCACGGATTGCTCTGCTCAATGCGCAGCTGCTCACGCAGACGCATATTCTCGATTTCAATGCGTGGAATACGCAAAATCTGCGCTTTGAGGTCACTATTTTCTTTGCGCAACGCATCGCGCTCTTGGAGCAATGTCTGGTAATCGGTAGAGCCACTCCACGTGTCGTTGAGCCGTTGATTGATGCTACTGAGTGCGGTCAGCCCAGGAGTGAGCAGATTGGTGAGATATGATCGTACCGGCGTCAATGTACCCTGTAGATCGAGCAGCAAGAGCAACATTGCTGCTACCAACAATCCCCCAACCACTATCATATTACGGCGTAAGCCGGGGTTCCCGCGGAACGACGAACGATCGCGCATGCGTGGTCTCCTCACTCCCCTCGGATGATCACGTTAGTATTTCACCCGCCGCGTACGCTGCGTCGACATCAAAATATCGCGATAGACCGGATTTTGAAACTCTTCGACCATTTTACCGGCACCACGCGCCACACACGACAACGGGTTTTCGGCCACATAAACGGGCATGCGTGTTTCGGAAGCAATGCGCCGGTCGAGCCCACGCAACAGTGCGCCACCACCGGCCAGCACGATGCCGTGTTCCATGATATCTGCAATTAACTCAGGAGGAGTTTCTTCGATGGCAGAGCGGATATCGGCCAAAATCGTATTAATCGGGCCCGCAATCCCCTCGCGTAGCTCCACACTCGAGACTTCAACCGATTTGGGCAAGCCTGTCAGCTGGTCGCGCCCACGCAACACAACTTTGAGCTCTTCGTCGAGTGGATACGCACTCCCTGCTGCGACTTTGGCACGTTCGGCCATCCGCTCGCCGATATGCAAGTTGTACTCACGGCGCGCAAACTCAATGATAGCTTCGTCGATTTCATCACCGGCGGTGCGAATCGAGTGATTGACCACAATCCCGCCGAGTGAAATCACTGCAACTTCGGTGGTACCACCACCGATGTCAATAATCATCGAACCAATCGGCTCATCAACGGGCAAGCCAGCACCAATGGCAGCAGCCATCGGCTCTTCGACGACAAATGCCTCGCGCGCATTGGCGTTGAGCGCGGCATCACGCGCCGCGCGCATTTCGACTTGTGTCACCCCTGAAGGCACACCAATCACCACGCGTGGTCGTGGAGAAATCAACCCAAACGAGCGGTCGTGTGCTTTTTCGATGAAGTGCTTGATCATTTTTTCGACAACGTCGAAGTCTGCAATTACTCCGTCTTTGAGGGGGCGCACTGCAATAATATTGGCAGGCGTTTTGCCGACCATGGCCTTAGCATCGGCGCCAACAGCGATGACTTCTTTGGTCTTGCTGTCGATGGCAACCACCGATGGCTCGCTAATCACGATGCCACGACCGCGCACATGCACGAGTGTGTTGGCAGTCCCTAGGTCAATCCCGAGATCACGACCAAATGCACCAAAAAGGGCATTGAGTGGGTTAAAAATAGGCACAGGCTCTTCCTCTATCGCATCATACCGCCACAACACAACCACATCCACGTGGGGCTGACACCAGTACACATCTACTGCTCTTCAAAAACGGCCTTGACACGAAACATGCCTTGTTGGACATCCGCACTGTTTTGCAATGCCGCATCACGACCAAGCGAGGCACGATTTGCGTCTTCACGGAGTGCATTGACCAAGTCAGTCACTTGTGCAGTCGGCGCCACATCGGTCACGTCCACCGCTTGGAGTGCACTCACATGCTCGAGGATGCGTGACAGCTGCACCTGCATGCCATCAATTTCGCTATCGGTCAAGCGCAAACGCGCCAAATCAGCAACACGCACTACATCTGCTCGCGTCAATGACATATCAATCCCCTTACCACAATGGTCACTACTATCTCCTTGCGTTGTGCTAATAGTACCATATGCCCGGCATCACGTATACGCAATCTCAAGGCACCGCTTTGGTTGGTGTCACCGTCATCGTGAGCGTTGGTGTGAGTATCACAGGAGTGATTGGCGCCTCAGTCGCTGTTGGCTCTTCGGTGACCTGCGGAGGAGCCACTTCTACGACGCTGAGCTGTACATCGGTATTGCCACCGATGAGCTCGACATCTTTGGGCACGGTGATGACCACCGCGCGCGTAGTCGTGGTTGCATCCCACTGACCCACTGCGACCACTGCTTGCACCTGAGTGAGTGCACCGCGTTGCAACGCGGCTGGACTCATCAGCACATCGAGTGTCACAATAGCCGGGCTCACCTGCACCGTGACACCGTCGGGCACATCGACCAACGTGATAGCAACGGGGATACGCATGCGGGTCGGTTGGCTATCTTTTTCGATGACGAGTCCCACATCCACAGTAATCTTGTTTTGTTGGTCGTATTCATAAAACGAAATATTCTCTGGCACGACGATCTGCACCGTTTGCGTGATTGTCTCAGAGAGATTCGAAATGTCGATGGGCTGCGTGGTCACACTATTTATCGCTTCAATGAATTTATATCCACCCGAAATCGCCATCAACACGGGGTTGACCCGTATTTCACGCAATCGATAGCCAGCAGCCACATAACCACGGGTCTGTGGCTTCACCAATACCTGTTTAGAACCCACTTTGGCACGCACTTCTACTTTGACGGTGACCGTGGCAGGGGTAAGTGTGACACCAGTAATGGGCGTATCGGTGCTATCCACGACCACCACCGGATATTCACTCTGGTAGCTCGCAGTCATGCTGGCTGAGTTCTCAATGACTACCTTGGCCTGTTTGATGCGATTCATCAGCGTGCGCGATGCTTGGATTTGTACGGTTGTGCGTGGGCCTTCAATGACCACATTTGGCGTTTCAAAAGCAATATTTGCCATGCTATTGTTGCGTTGATCAATCTCAATGGGTAATTCACTTGCTTGCATTTCATCGATACGCAACGCAACTTGCAGCATCTCATCATCAAACGTGTAATAGCCGAGATCGTCGCGCGTCGTAGCAGCCCGCACAAAGAACATTTGCGGTTCCCCGTTTGCGGTGGCATTGCTCAAATCTACTACTGCTTGCAAATCAACATCACGAATCTGATTGAGGGTGTTCTTGGCAGCCCGCATCTTGACTGCCACCGTACCGTAACTGGTCTGTACCACACCGTTTTCATCGATTACAACCATGTTGGCAGGCAGGTTCTTGATTTGCAGTGGTACGTCAAACAATTTGTGGTCCTCGGGGTTCTGCGTGAGCGTCACAAACGTCCAAAGTATGAATGCCGCCACAAACGACCCCACCAAGCGCCAACCATTACTCAGTCTGTTCATGTGGCCACCTCAGCAGTCGGCATGTCGACATGGAGTAGATCAATAAGATATGTTTCAACCAATTTTTCGGTGAGCTGACTAATCATCTGTCCATCATGGAATATCGTAATCGTGCCCGTTTCTTCGGATACGACCAGCACCACGGCATCTGATTGCTCACTGATACCACGGGCGGCACGGTGGCGTGTCCCGAAGCGCCGAGCGCCTCCCATTTCTTCGCTGAGCGGGAGCACCACATTCGCCGCCAGAATACGCTCGCCACGAATCACTACCGCCATGTCATGCAAGGGCGCATTCGGATGAAAAATGGCCATCACGAGTGGCAAGCTCGGTCGCGCATCTACGAGCACACCACGATCCACGTATTCTTGCAGACCCACATTCCGTTCGAACACAATCAATGCACCAACACCCTGTTGTGACAACATGTGCGCACTGCGGGCTACGGTCTTTATCATCTGTAAGCGCCCACTTTCGTCGGGGCTGCGCTTGAAATTAAACCGCTGATAGGTTTGTCCTAATGATTCCAAAAGTCGCCGTAATTCGGGTTGAAAGACCACAGGAATGGCCACGACCACAGCTGGTTGTAGCACGTTGAGGATAATCCATCGGAGCGCTTCGAGGCTCACCGCAGCACCGAGCATCACCACTGCGAGTAGCACGACCGCCACGCCCCACACCAGCTGCACTGCACGTGTCCCTGATAACACCTTGGAAATCCAGTACAGCAACCCGGTCACAATGGCAATATCAACCAGCGACGCAATCCCGTTTAATGGATTGAGACGCGCCAACAAACGCGTAATGAGACCAATGATGTCAAAATCCACAAACATGCCCAGTTCGTCTTTCTGTGACCATATTCAACCGCATGGGGTGACTTTATTACATATTGTAGCACACGTTTTTCGTCATGAATAGCCGGTGGAGCGCCACTAGTCATGGTTTGCGGCGCATTGCTGATGGTGGTCGACGTTTGGTCATGGGAATCTGGCGATAGTCTTCGCCATCCAGCAGGATAAACTCTTCGCAGACCGCACGATCGCTCATACGTGAAAAAATGCGCGGTTCGATTTCTTCGGGGCGGCGATTGCTCGTAATCACGGTAGGCAAACGCCCGTTATAGCGATGATTAATAATTTGGAAGAGCTTTTCACGGGCCCATGGTGTGGTGTTTTCGGTACCGAGATCATCAAGCACGAGCACCGCTGCATCACGAATCATTTCAAAGCGTTTGTCGTACTCAATCTCACTCGTTGGCCCAAACGTTGAGCGCAGATGGTCGAGCAGATCGGGCACCACCGCAAACAGCACCCGGTAGCGCTGCTGGAGCAATTCATTTGCAATCGCACTTGCAAGATGCGTTTTGCCGGTGCCATAATTCCCAAAAAAGACCACCCACCCCTCTGGTTTTTTGGCAAACTCAAGAGCACGAATATAGGCACGCTTGACGCCACGCACATCGTGGTCAAAGGTGGCAAACGTCTTGTCATGGAAGGCGCTCAGATTACTCATCTCGAGTAAATCGTTGGCTGCTCGGCGTTCACGCTCCACGAGCTTGCATTTACATGGAATCAACATACCAAAGCGCGGATGCCCGATAGGCACCGCTTCTTTGTAGTAGCCGATTCCACCACAATCAGGGCATCGATTCGAGGTCACTAGTATCACTCCCTCGGCGGAACAAATCGCCGTACGTTCCATCCGTGTAGCGGTCAGCATCAAGATTGACCGTGGTGGGTGCGGTGCCATGCCGCCCATCACGCCCCCACCGTGCCAGAATCTTGGCTACGTAGCGCCACGAATGTGAATTCGCTACTACTGCTTCATGAATGGCATCCACAATCCATGTATCCGGATATCGGCGTTGCGCCTGCTGTATTTCTGCCAGAATCATCGGTGAGACCACACCAATGTGTTGCTCGTAGACGGCAATCACCGGTGGTGGTGGCGCAACCACCTCACCATCGAGTACCCCATCATGGCGGGCTGCCCACGCCTCGTTGGTGGCCGTCCGCACCAGATACCAATTCACTGCCCGACCATGACTGTCAGCCCGCACCACATGAATAAACGTCCCATGTTGCACTGCCGCAGACAATCCTTCAGCCAGCAGATCACGTGGGCGAGAATGCACTGCAGTGACCTGCAAGCTCTGCAACAACGTCTCGTCGTCACAAAGCATATCCCAGCTGACGCGCCGTGGGCGTACCGTCTGGTGCGTCACCAACGCAAACACATGCAATGTGACTTTGAGCTCAACAATACTCACAATCTGTGGCAAAATGTGCGCCACAAAGTGTGCGGGTAATGGCACTAAACGTGATGGAGCAGGTGGGTCAGCAGGCATGCGCTAATATCCTTCGGGCGACCGGTACGTCAGATCCGCAAAACGGGTTGTGGCAGGATCAAAGCGCATATTCACCACCCCCACAGGGCCGTTGCGGTGCTTGGCAATGTGGATTTCGGCAATGCCCTTTTTGTCGCTCTCTTTGTTGTAGAGCTCATCACGATAAATAAACATGACAATATCAGCATCCTGCTCGATTGAGCCCGACTCACGCAAGTCACTGAGCATGGGCACATGACTCTGGCGCCCTTCTACTGCACGTGACAGCTGCGACAATGCAATTACTGGCACATTGAGCTCACGTGCAAGTGCTTTGAGACCACGCGATATTTCGCTGACCTCTTGGACGCGGTTTTCTTTGCCACGCCCCGACATGAGCTGCAAATAGTCGATCACAATTAAATCGCACCCATACTGTGTTTTCAGGCGCCGTGCTTTGCTACGCAATTCCATCACACTGATGCCTGGGGTGTCTTCGATGTAGATGGGCGCAGACGACAGTCGTCCCATGGCTTCAAAGACCAACTTGAGTTGGCTATCGGGTACTTGACCGAGACGCAAACGATGCGTGTCAATCTGTGTTTCCATGGCAATCAACCGCTGTACCAGCTGCTCACGGCCCATTTCGAGGCTAAATACGGCCACTGTATGTTGAAAGTACATGGCCACATTGTAAGCAAGGCTCATCGCAAACGACGTTTTACCAGTCCCTGGGCGTGCCGCCAAAATAATCAAGTCGGAGCGTTGCAGTCCTCCCGTGATTTGGTCAAAATCACGGTAGCCCGTCTGCACACCCATCACTTCGCCACGATGGTCTTGCAGGTATTTGAGTTGCTCAAAATACGCATCAATCACTGATTGAATATGCACAAAATCCTGTGATGTGCGTTTTTGCGCAATTTCAAACAACAACGACTCTGCTTTGTCAATGGTGTCGTCAAGCTCGCGTTGCTCGTCGTAACCCAGCGCCGCAATCTGCGCCCCCGTGTTGATGAGCCGGCGTAACGTGGCAGTGCGTTCGATTGCCCGTGCATAGTATTCAACATGATACGATGTGGGCACTGTTTCGATTAATTCACTGAGATAGACGACCCCACCCACACTGTCGAGTTGACCACGACGCCGGAGCTCTTCGGCAACGGTACGGGTATCCGGGGGAACACGCGCATTAAAACAGTGCAACATGGCATCGTAGATGAGTGCATGCCGTTCGAGATAAAAAAACTCGGGTCTGAGCCACGGCTCAATGGCCGCAAGCGCATCGCGGTTCAACAGCACAGAGCCGAGAGTAGCACGTTCGGCGTCGACATTACTCGGTAACGACGGTTGTGTCATTGCCTGTACTCCTCTTCAGATAGGACAACGTGCCATACCGCAGGAGGTATGGCACGCTCATAAACGTTTACTGTCCACGCACGCTCGATGCGAGTGTGGTGCGGTTATTCGCCGAGTGGGGTAACGTGCACCGTTACTACCGCATCAATCCCCGACATGACATGGTACGTGACATGGAACGTACCAAGACTCTTGATGGGCTCATCGAGGATCAAGCGCCGGCGGTCAATTTCGACATTCAGCTTGCTTGCAATCTGTTCGGCAATGTCGGATGTGGTCACCGAACCAAACAACCGGTCGTTTTCACCGACACGCTCTGCAAACGACAATGTGACACCGCTGATACGCTGTGCCAACCCCTGTGCTTCGACGCGCAACTCGGCTTCACGCTTGCGCTGTGATGCGAGCCGCTCTTCGGCTTGCTTGATTGCACCACGGTTTGCAACAACGGCGAGCTCTTGGGGTAACAGATAGTTGCGCCCGTACCCACCAGATACTTCTTTAATTTCACCGGCTGTACCAAGATTTGCCACGTTCTTGATTAACAGCACCTTCATCTTTGTTGCCACAATTGGCTCCTTACTCGGACGCGGCGCCAATGCCACACATTGGCATACACTCGCCTACTTAAAACATGCTTTCCCCATATTACCACAGCCGAGTGGTCAGGGTCAAACCGAGTTTGGCACATCACCTGGCACGGTACGCTACAATACAGCTAACGAGTGCAACGACACGCAACACGCAGGTGCAACACACTTACGAACAATGATTGAAGGAGCTGTGCGCCAACCTGATGCATAGACCATATATTGTGTGGGACGAGATTGCTACGGCACTCCCTGCAGCACAAGCGGATATACTCATTCAGCTGGCCACTACTGCGCTGACCTACGACGCCACACTCTATATCGTGGGTGGTGCAGCGCGGAGCGTCTTTCAACAGCAACCGATTACTGATCTCGATATTGCGATTAGTCGTACCTCATCCGAGATTGTGACTGCCTTGGCAACAGCAATTGGTGGGCATGTTACCCACCACGATCAATTTGCGACAGCCACAATCCACCTACCGCAGGCGCATGCACTACCCAGCATCGATGTGGTGCCCACACGCCAAGAACAGTACGCACACCCTGGAGCACTACCAACGGTCACCCCTGCAGATATCGAAACCGACTTAGCACGACGTGACATCAGTGTCAACGCAATTGCGATTGCAGTAGTCCCCTATGGACATTGTCCTGTATACGATCCATTCAACGGGATTGGTGACCTACGCCGGCGCGTAGCGCGTGTGCTGCATGCAGCGAGTTTTGTCGACGACCCAACGCGGATTATACGCATGGCACGCATGGCGGTACGACTCAATTTGCGCGTATCGCGGCAGAGTCTCGCTGCAATCGAACGTGCACACCAGTCACAGGCCATGCAACACGTATCACAGCACCGTTGGATACAGGAGCTCACCAAAACCATGGCAGAGCCGAACCCAGGACGTGTCGTCGCACGCTTACAACGCTGGCGTGTACTGGCAACCATTCACCCCGCCTTGCGTATGGTGCGCACCATGCAATACAGTCTGGCCCACATCCCTCACGAGATGCGACTCGCAGGATTACTCTGGCACGCCACACACGCAAACCTCATGCACTGTATACAAACATGGCACGAATTACCCGTCAGCTACCGGCAGATCCCCACCCTCAAACAGGTGGTGGCAACATGGCGCAGACGCCGCGTGACACGACCAAGCTACATTGCAACGCTCCTGCGCCCGTTTGCGCCGACCTTGTGTGCGAGCATGGCAATGCTGGATCCCACCTTGGCGCAGATGCAGACAATCTGGCAACACGCAGTACAGCATACGCCGCCGGTGCTCATCACGGGCACCGATTTGTTGGCAACCGGACTCACACCAGGGCCTCATATTGGGCACTATTTGAACCAGCTCCGTGATGCACTCCTTGATGGACACATCGATGCGGCTACACAGGCCGTACAGCTGTCATGGACGCTAGCAAACCCACCAACTTCACAATTGCACAGACAATTGCTATAATAAACTGCTATACTACACCGTATTGCACTTATTGGTGCGTGTGGGGGAGAAAACAACAGCTATGGACGGCAAGCACATCACATTTGGCACCACCGGCTTCGACGATCTGCTCGAAGCGTTGCGTGAAGCGACAGACCCTCAAGATATCACGTGGTTGGCAGAGCGTTACATTGAGATTTTGCGTACC
Source organism: Roseiflexaceae bacterium (assembly GCA_046303375.1). Taxonomy (GTDB): domain Bacteria; phylum Chloroflexota; class Chloroflexia; order Chloroflexales; family Roseiflexaceae; genus UBA965. The sequence goes on along the minus strand of JBKCGB010000050.1, from coordinate 5,222 downwards.
ATTGCCCAATCGGAGGAACAAGAGTAATGACCCACCTCCCGACATTCACAGGCACACCCGCAGAGCGTGCACTCGCTGAGCAGGTGCATGCGATTATGCGCATGCAAGGGCGGTTTTTTGCCCATGATGCACCAATCCGACAACGACTGAGTCATTTGGTTCAATATTTTGCCCCACAGCGTGGTGGTGATGAAAACCAGACAACGCGTGACCTGATTGCAGCATTGACTGCAAATACGAGTGTGTTTGCACAAAGCACAGATGGTGATGATGTAGTGGTCACCACCGCCCGTGATGGTGGCTACAACCAACCTGAAGTCGACATCAAGCATAGTTTGGGCACACGCCTCTACGAGCCAGTCAACCCATTGCCGGTTGATGATTTGAGTGTCATCATGACCACCTCGCGCCCAATCATCCCCAAAATAGACCCTGTCTATGTCTCAGACTATTGGTTGAACGGTGGCACATCCACTGAAATCCCCGACGACGACATCACCACAGAAGAGCAACCTGGTACGTTGATTGGCGCAACACCATCAACTGCATCCAAGGCTCCTTATGCACACCGCGATACGCGAATTGCGCTCCCCCAAGGCATTACCATCGACATCAGTCAATCACTCGATCATATCATGGCAATGCATGGTGATGCCATTGTGCATGCAATGCGTAATGCAATCGAAAAAGACACCATGAAGCGCTTTGTGATGTTTGGCAACTTGGTCGCTGCTGAGCTCGATGTGCGCTCATTTGGCAAAAACGAAATCCGCTCCATCACCGAATACATTGAGGATGAGCGCGAAGAGCCTGTACTCGACAAAGACATTCTCGATCACGTGCTACGTATCAATCCGCGGTCAACAGACTACGAACGTCAACGCTTTGCACTCAATGTGCGCCTGCAAAAAGAGCGTGATCTCGAGTTTGTTGGTGTCGCAGGTGCCAATCTGTGGGCCACACGCAAACTGCTCGACAAAATCGGTGCCAATAAGCGCATCAAATCCGCAGACATGGCTATACTTGTCAATCACCTCGAAGAAGGCTTCGATGATAGCCTGACCGTCACGTCAGCTGAAACCCTGGCACAACGGGGTGCGATTGAGCATAAACTCACCTTTTTTGAGTGGGAATACGGCATCTTGCCATTCACTGATGCTGTGGCAGCGATTTTGCCAGCCAAAGTCATTGGCCGCCAAAACAACGCCATCCTGACGTTTGAAGTACCACAACGCGGATTCTCAGCCAACATCAACGTGCGCTTCCCACTTGTGGGTACAAGTGGCGGCTGGCTCCAAGGCTTCGACGAGCTCTTCCACGAATTGTTGGTCCCAGGAGCCATTTTGACGATTGCGCAGACCAACAAACCCAACGTGCTCACGATTTCATTCAAAGAAACCGCTGAACGCGTGGAAGATGTGCTATACGTCGATGACAGCAAAAAGAAGAGCAAGTTTGCCTTTGGCGAGATGACCATTGCTGTCGCTGTTGATGATGACTATTTACCAACACGCAACCGCATCGGTAATATCCGCAAAGTCAAGTTTTTTGAGTTCGCAGAGCGCAAAAACATTCTTACGCTCATCGAGAATATCTTTGTTGGGTTTGGCAAAGAAGTCGGCAGCAAACAAGCACCAGCCTATCGCCTCGACTTCGAACAACTCTTCACTGTTATCTCCGTGTACCGCTGTGTCACACGCAGTTATCTGATGAACACACTCACCGAAGCCGAGCAATGTACACTCGTCAGTGGCGCTACAGGCACCTGGGAATGCCGGGTGGAATTAACTGAAAACGAACGTGCAACGAGTACATCCGGCTACTATAACGACGAAGACGACGACTAGCCCAAACTGTCATAGTCGGACGATGCGAGGGGCTGAGCAATGCTCAACCCCTCGTTGTCATCATCACAAGGGGAAAACGATGACACAACCAACCACGTTGACTGGCATGCTCGAATTATTGCGTACACCGGGTACCATCACGCGCAGCCGGTTGCGGATGTTTTCGGATTTGCGCGATAGCGATTACCAAGCGTTTTGGAGCTACTGGGTGCAGATTCCTACCGACGGACGCATTCGCATCATCACACTGATGAACGAAATCAGCGAAGACAACCTAGAGCTCAACTTTCGCAGTATTATGCGCTGGGCACTCAATGACGAAATCGAAGAAGTACGGCAACGAGCCATTGACGGCCTCAGCGAAGAAGACCACCCACGCATTATCAGACCATTACTCGAACGACTCCAGCACGATACCAGCCCGGTGGTACGCAGTCACGCCGCCTTAGCACTGGCCAAATTCACCACACTCATCAGTTACGGTGAACTCAGTACCGACATCGGTAACGAAATCATCGAAACCTTGCACCGCGAACTCGATACCAATCGTACCTTCATCGATGTCTACCGCCGCATCCTCGAGGCGCTCGGCGCCGTGTCGGATCAACGCGTCGTTGATGCGCTCAATCACGCGTGGCAAAGCGATAATCAGCAACTCCGTGAGAGCGCACTCGTTGCCATGGGACGCAGCGCTGATACGCAATGGTTGCCGATGATTCGCAGTGCGTTGCGCCACCCGAGTGCCGCAATTCGCTTTGAAGCAGCCAACGCCTGTGCCGAATACGGCGATGTGACTGCCGCATTCGTGCCTCAGCTGATTGACCTGTGTAGCGAGGATGACAGTGAGGTCGCAGCTGCTGCCATTCATGCCCTCGGTCAGATCGGTGATGAGCGCTCCATCAAAGCGCTCACTCAACTCGCAAAGTCACGAGATGCCACCAAACGTGAGGCAGCCATGACGGCCCTCGAAGAGCACGAGGGGAGCGACGACATCTTTGGCGGCTGGCGCCCAGGTACTCGCAAACGCGAGGAGGATGCCTATTTCTACGACGAGGATGATGAATAATGCACTACGAGCGTATTGCTGATATCCAGCATCCCTATGACATCATCTGTCTCTCACCGCACCTCGACGACGCGGCTCTTTCGTGTGGTGGGCAACTGATTGCTGCACGCCATCATGGTTTGCGTACGTTGGTGGTGACCGTCTGTACTGCGATTCCCCCGGTATCAGCCCACTACAGCGATTTGGCCGTCGAGTTCCACCGCGAATGGGGGCTCGACGAAGCGCAGGCCGTTACCACGCGCCTCGGCGAAGATCGCCACGCCATAGCCATCCTCGGTGCCGACGATATCTGGCTAGGGCTCGATGATGCCATCTACCGCATGCCACAACACTACAACAGTCGTGAGACGCTCTTTGCCATGCCCCATGCATCCGACACGCTGGCCGCACAACTCGCGCCCACGCTGGCACAGCTGGCCCACGCCAATCCACAGGCCACCTGGCTCGTCCCGGCCGGCGTCGGTATGCATGTCGACCATTTGTGTGTGCACGCAGCCGCACACACGACATTGCCTGCGCCACATATGCACTACTACGAAGAAGTGCCATATGCGCTGAATCCTGATGTGATTGCAGCCCGCCGCGCCATGCTTAATCCACAGCTCGATGCCACCCCGATTGGGGCATACCTTGCCGCCAAAATCGCCGCAGTCAACTGCTATGCAAGCCAAATGGCAGCGCTTTTTGGTGATGCTGCAACCATGCCCGCACAGCTCACCAGCTACCATCAGCAGATTGGCAGCGATGGACCAGCAGAGCGTTGGTATACGCGCTAAAAGGAGTGCGCCATGTCGCTGATGCCAGCCATCACTGTCGCCTATCCTGATCCTGCCATGTGGGATCAGTTCTGCGATGCACACGAGCATGGTCACCTGTTGCAACACAGCCAATGGGGCATGCTCAAACGTCATACCGGCTGGGATGACATCCGTATCGGCGTCTACGACGACGGTGAACTGCGTGCCGGTGCCCAAGTGCTCACACAACGCCGCTACGGGCTGGCCATGTGCTATGTGCCACGGGGGCCGTTGCTCTGCGACGACACGCTTATCAACCAAGCACTCGTTGCGGCCATCACGCAGTACGCCAAACGCCAACGGGCAGTGGTGGTACGTTACGAGCCTAATGTGGTCAGCGATAGCGCGCATGCTAGTAGTTACACCCGTGCGCTGGTCATAGCCAACGCCCAGACCAGCCTCAGCAAGCAACCACAACACACCATTTGGACGCCGCTCGACGGCGACGACGACCAGTTACTCAAACGCATGACCAAAGGCCACCGCGCCGACATCAAACGTGCTCAACGCGAGGGTGTCAGTGTACGCATAGGGCACACTGACCATGACCTCGACATCTTTGTGGCCATCATGCAGCACACGGGGCAACGTAACCACTTTGCCGTCCACGATCGTGACTACTACAAGCAGGTGTGGCAACGCTTTGGCAACAACAACCGTGCTACGCTGCTGATTGCGGAGCACCATGGAGCACCCGTGGCGGCTGCCATGATCGTGGCCAATACCCACACGGCCTGCTACTTGTACGGTGGCTCGTACGAGGCCGCATTTGCGTGTGGCGCCAACCACCTCATTCAGTGGCATGCGCTGCGCTGGGCACGCGACATCGGCTGCCAGCAGTACGACGCCTGGGGCATCCCCTACCCGAGTCATACGCCACCCGATGGTGAAACACCGCAAATGGCCGGCTTGATTCGCTTCAAAAAGGGCTTTGGCGGCAGCGATGTGAGTTTTTTGCCCGCCTATACGCATGTATTGATGCCATGGTTGTACCGCATCATTCAGTCACGTTTACCGCTCTAGGAGTGCATAGTTTATGTGTGATAGTGAAAAACTCGCCGAGGCCGAGCGCCTAGCTGCCTATTATCAGCGCGAAATGGAGCGTCAGCGCGCCATGAATACCGAGCTGCGCTCGGCGGTGGCCGAGCTAGCGCGCACCTTCCAAGAAACCCTGGCCGCCGCCGTCGAGGCCGCCGACACGGGCGACATGGCCCAGGTCCGCCGCATCGCCTACGCCAACAAGGCCAACTGGCAGGCCTACCTGGCACAAATTGTGCAGGCGGCCCAGCAGCAGTCCAAATAACCAACCCTGACCAGATGACGGTCAGGGTTGGTGTAGTTCATTCGTCGTTGCCTTGGTCACTCCCCTGGTTAGGAGCATTGGGGCGACGCCGGCGTCGAAAGCGCTCGTTGTCACCAGCTGCTGCACTATTGGGTGGCACCTGCGGCACCGAGTACGCATCGTCACCGCCCGGTGCTGGCGCAGGAGGACGAGGTTGGCGGCGCTCTGGG